>JAOHCJ010000009.1 GCA_028095445.1 Candidatus Pelagibacter sp. | reverse complement strand
GAAACAGAAAAGGACATATCACTTTTTTCTATTTCTATTTTATTTTCTAAAAAAAAATTAATTAGATTTGGGTAAGTATGCTTGTTAAAAACCATAAATCCAATATCTATTGGTATTTCTTTGTTTGTTTTGTAAGCAACTTTTATTGTGTTTGCATGCCCACCAAACTGGTTTTCTTTTTCAAACAAGTCCACTTTATGTTTTTTGGATAAATAATAAGCTGCACTCAATCCTGATATGCCAGCACCTACTACTGCAATTTTCATTTTAACAAACCTTTAAGCTGCAGTATCTTCGTACTCTTCCATTGATGGACACGTACAAAATAAGTTTTTATCTCCATAAACATTATCTACTCTAGCAACAGGAGGCCAATATTTTTCTGATCTTAAGAATTCTGATGGATAAGCTGCCTCTTCTCTTTCATATTTATGATCCCACTTATTTGCAGTTAATTCAACGTGAGTATGTGGCGCATTCTTCAATGGATTATCAATCTTATCATATTCACCTGATTGAATTTTATTTATTTCCTGTTTTATCTTCACTAGAGTAGAGCAAAACTTATCAATCTCACTTAAACTTTCACTTTCTGTAGGTTCAATCATCATTGTGCCAGCAACTGGCCAAGACATTGTTGGGGCATGGAAACCAAAATCAATTAATCTTTTTGCTATATCTTCTTCTGATATTCCTATCTCACTTTTTATTTTCCTAATATCGATTATGCATTCATGTGCTACATTACCATTTTTTCCTTTATACAAGATTGGAAATGAGTCTTTTAGTTTATGTGCAATGTAATTGGCATTTAGTATCGCAACCTGAGATGCTTTTCTCAAACCTTCAGAACCCATCATTTTTATATACATCCATGAAATTGATAAAATACTTGAGCTTCCCCAAGGTGCTGCAGATACTGCTCCCATTCCAGTTGCTGGACCACAATCTTTTATAACTGAATGTTTTGGCAAAAATACTTCTAAATGTTTTTTGCATGCTATTGGTCCCATGCCAGGACCTCCACCACCATGAGGTATACAAAATGTTTTGTGTAAGTTTATGTGACAAACATCTGGACCAAAATTTCCTGGTTTTGCAATTCCTACTAATGCATTTAAGTTTGCACCATCCATATAAACTTGTCCACCATGTTTATGAATAAGTTCACAAATATCAGTTATCTTTTCTTCAAAAACACCATGTGTTGAAGGATATGTAACCATAAGCGAAGCTAAATTTTCTGAGTACTCTTCTGCTTTATTTTTTAAATCTTCATAATCTACATTTCCATGCTGATCACACTTCACAACTACAACTTTCATCCCAACCATTTGAGCACTTGCAGGATTTGTACCGTGTGCAGAACTTGGAATTAAACAAACATTACGGTTTTTGTCACCATTTTTTTCATGAAATTTACGAATTACCATTAAACCAGCAAACTCGCCTTGTGCTCCTGCATTTGGTTGTAGTGAAACACCAGAAAAACCTGTAATTGATCTTAACCAATTTTTTAAATCAGTGAATAGCTCTCTGTAACCATCCATTTGTTCTATAGGAGAAAAAGGGTGTGGTTGAGAAAATTCTTTCCATGTTACAGGTATCATTTCTGAAACTGCATTAAGTTTCATAGTGCACGACCCCAAAGCTATCATAGATTTATTTAAAGCAATATCTGAGTCTTCTAATTTTTTTAGATAACGAAGCATTTCAGTTTCTGAATGATAGCTATTAAAAACTGGGTGATCTAAATAAGTTGAAGTTCTTAATAGTTTTTTTGGAATATTAGATAAGCTTTCGTTCATAGTTTCTTTAATTGTTTCTGAACAATTAAAAATTTTTAATAATTGATTTGCTCTATAAAGATTTTTTCTTTCATCAAAAGACACTGCAAGCATTTCAGAATTTACTTTTCTGATATTTACTCCTTGATCTAAGGCATTTTTATATATCTTTTCAGTTTTATCTAAAGTTTTTACAGTAACTGTGTCAAAAAAATCATCTGAAAAAAGTTCGTAACCAGATTGTTTTAATTTATCAGCAAAATTTTTAGTTAATTGAGAAACGCTTTCTGCAATTTTTTTAATACCCTGTGGTCCATGATAAACAGCATATGCTGCAGAAACTATTGCTAATAGAGCTTGAGCTGTACAAATATTACTTGTGGCTTTATCTCTTCTTATATGTTGTTCTCTTGTTTGAAGTGCCAGTCTATAAGCTTTTTTTCCATGCCTATCAACCGACACACCCACTATTCTACCAGGCATTGATCTTTTATATTCATCTTTAGTTGCAAAAAAAGCTGCGTGAGGGCCTCCATAGCCCATTGGAATTCCAAAACGTTGTGAACTACCAACTGCAATATCAGCACCTAGTTCTGCTGGTGTTTTTAGTTTAGCAAGGGCTAGTAAATCACATGCAAGAACTGCTTTTCCATTAAATTTATGTATTTTACTAATAGCTTCACTCGGATCTTTAATGTCTCCTAAGGTACCCGGGTATTGAAGGATCCCACATACAATATCCTCTTTAATATCTTTATCTTCATCTCCAACTATTATTTCCAAACCTAACGGTTCTGCTCTTGTTTTGATAACATCAATAGTTTGTGGATGACAATTTTTTGAAACAAAAACTTTTTTAATTTCAGATTTTGATATTCTATAACTTAAACCCATAGCTTCTGCTGCTGCAGTTCCTTCATCTAAAAGAGAAGCATTAGCAATATCCATTCCTGTAAAGTCTATTACCATTTGTTGAAAGTTAAGCAGCATCTCAAGTCTACCTTGTGCAACTTCAGGCTGATAAGGTGTATAAGAAGTATACCATCCTGGATTTTCTAATATATTTCTAAGTATTACGTATGGTGTATAAGTTCCGTAATAACCCATTCCTATAAAACTAGAAAAAATCTTATTTTTTTTAGAAATATCTTTTAGTTTTCTAAGAGCTTTATATTCAGAGTTTGGATCTCCAATATCTAAATCATCTTTAAGAAGAATTTTTTCTGGTACAGTGTCTTTTATCAATTCATCAAGATTTTTATAGCCCAATTCTTTAAGCATAATATTTTGTTCATCAATTGATGGACCTATGTGTCTTTGTATAAAATCTTTTTGAGCGTTCTTTAACATTTAACTGGCACTTTCTTTTGAAAATTTTTCATATTCTTCTTTGTTCATTAATGTATCTAATTCTGATTTATCTTTGATCTTTAATTTAAAAAACCAAGCTTCATTTTCAGGATCTGAATTAATTTTTGCAGGATCGTCAACTATTGACTGATTATTTTCAACTACTTCACCAGATACAGGTGTATAAACATCGCTTGCAGCTTTTGTTGACTCAACAACTCCAGCATTTCCATCTTTAACTACAGATGAACCTTTTTCTGGTAATTCAACAAAAACTATATCGCCTAACATTTCAGTTGCATGTTGTGTAATTCCAATGGTAGCAATATCCCCATTTAATGTTATCCACTCATGTTCCTTAGAAAATTTAACTTCACTCATTTATTAACTCCTTTCACATAATTCTTTTTATAAAATGGCAAATTACTAATAATTGCTGGATATTTTTTTCCTCTTACTTCTAAAAAAACCTTAGTATCGATTTTAGAAAATGAATTTTCAACATATCCCATGGCAACTGGTGCTTGAACACTTGGCCCAAAAGTTCCACTTGTAATTTCACCAATATTTTTATCATCTTTATCAAATATCGAGGTTTTTTCTCTAGCTATAATTCTTCCTTCTGGTTTAATTCCAACACGGACTTTATTCACTCCTTTTTCAATTTGAGACTTGATTTTTTCAAAACCAATAAATCCACCCTCTCGTATTCTATTTTTTGATATTGCCCATTTTAAATTTGCTTCAACTGGACTTTTATTGATATCCATATCATGACCATATAAACAAAGTCCTGCTTCTAATCTTAAGGTATCTCTAGCTCCTAACCCTATCAAACTAGCTCCTTCTTCGATAAGTTTTTCTACAAATGTTTCTGCATTCATATTTTTTATAGATATTTCAAATCCATCCTCACCAGTGTAACCAGATCTTGTAATATAAACATTTTCATTAAGATAATTAAATTTACTACCATTCATAAATTTTAAATTAGAAACACCATTAATTATTTTTTCTAATATTTTAACTGCTTTAGGACCTTGTATTGCTATAAGAGATAATTCTTCACTTAAAATCATTTCATATTTTTTAGCTAATAAATTTGATAAAAGTTTAAAATCAGAATTTTTACAGGCTGCGTTTAAAACAATATTAAAACCTCCCTGTACCTTGGTGATAATTAAATCATCATGAATTCCTGCTTCATCATTCATTAAAAAACTATATTTTGATTGATTCAGCACTGCATTACTCAATTCTGTAGGAAAAATTTTTTCAAGATCTTTTGCTAGTGTATCATCTCCCTTAATAAATAATTGTCCCATATGCGATACATCAAAAATACCAGCATTTTCTCTGGTACTTTTATGTTCCTCAATAATTCCTGATGAATATTGAATTGGCATTTCATATCCAGCAAATGAAACTAACTTTGCTCCATATTTTATATGTAATGAATTAAGTGCTGTTTTTTTATTTTCCATATTAACTCTACTATACCCATCTGTATGTTTGCCTGAGAGTTTTGCTCCTTCGGCGAGAACTAAATCTCTTTCCAGAGTTAATAAGTTACGGTCCTTTTTGCCTGAGAGATTCCTGGGTGGTTGCTCCTTCGGCGCTACAGTATTTTGTAGTCTCTCCCGTAAATCAATAATCTATTAATTGACTAAATAAGTCAATTAGAAATTTTTTTTCTTGATGATAATAAAGAATAAAATTGGATTAAAACTGCAAAAAGAATAATAGCACCACCTATCAGCCCAAACGTTGATGGTCTTTCGCTAACAAATAAAAATGCCCAAATTGGACCGAGAACCGACTCTGATAGCATTATAACTCCAACCATTGCTGATGGAGTACTTCGCGCTCCAATTGTTATAAAAATAAACCCAAAGCCAACTTGAAAAAAACCAGCCAAAAAACCTAAAAAAATATCGTGTGAAGAAATCATCAATTTATTAGAAAGTAAAAATCCAATTAGACATGAACTAATGCCTGCAACAAATTGTGCTGGGACCATGTCAACAGTAGGAAACTTTCTTACAATCATAATTAATATTGCAAACGTAATTGGCATGGTGAATGCAGCTAAATTTCCTGATAGCTCTCCAGGTGATAATGAATTTCCAACCATTAAAAAAACTCCTGAAATTGCCAAAATAATTGATGTTAATGTAATTGCAGAAATTTTTTCTTTTAAAAAAAAATAACCAAAAATTGCTAAAAATAGAATTTGTAGTGATATTATAAAATTTGTATTTGCAACTGTTGTATTATACATAGCAAATACATAACCACAAAAACCAAAAGATAATATTATACCACCAAAAAAACCTGGTAAACCAGAATCATAGAAAGCAGAAAATGTTTTTTTTCCATAGCTAATTATTAAAAATGTAAGCACAGTCAAAGAAAAAAAAAGTGATCTCCAAAATAATATTTGCCACAAAGTTGCACCATCGAATGATTTAACAATTAGTCCACCAAAACTTAAGCTTAAAGCACCCATGAATATTAATATTGGGCCTGGAATATTTTTAATTACATTCATTTATATATTCAATTGTATCTTGGGTATATGCTTTAAATATATTTTCAGCTTCTTCAAGGCTTACTTCTTTAAAGTTTATATATGTTCCTGGCGTTAATTGTCCAATTACATCTAAATCAGCGGATATAACATTAGCAATTTTAGGATATCCACCAATAGTTCCATGATCTGATAACATCATAATAGGGTTGCCGTCAGCTGGTACCTGAATAACACCTCTAACTAAACCTTCAGATTTAATATTGGTATTTTTAATATTTTCGATTTTTTGGCCCTTCAATCTTATACCCATTCGGTCTGCAAGATTTGTAACTAAGAATTTTTTGTTAAAAAAATTTTTTATTGATTCTTCTGGAAAGTAGTCAAAGTTAGTACCTTTGATAACTCTAATTATATTATCAGAAGTCTCTTTATAATTAATCTTTTTTTGGGCCATTTTTTTTATTTCTGAATTTTTCAAAAAAATTATGTCTTCTAAAGAATATTTTTTTCCATCATTAGGTCCAATATTTGCTTTTGTATTTATTGAGTAACTGTTCCAAATTTTATCTAATTCAAAACCACCTTGAACAGAAAGATAGCCATATGCTGATTTATTTGTGGAAATTATGTCAATTTGATCATCGTCTTTCAAAATATAACTCTTATAGCACTTTCCATCCTCTGCTTTGGATCCTTTTCTAATAATTTTAAAAATTATATCACCAGTTATTGCAAAAATAATTTTTTCCATATTTTAATCTTATTAAGGGACCTTGGTATGCAAATTCAATAACTGCATCACTTAACTGATTTCCCACTAAACTATTAGCTAATTTATAATTTCTTTGATCTATAGCTCCACTTACAGCTATCCCAACATGGTATAAATGGTCTCTGCCTTTGTCTTGAATAGTTGTATTCAAGCCTGGTCTTAAAATTTCAAAATATGACTTATTCATTCCAATTTAAGAATTCTTTTTTTGTTATTTGATAAAATTGAACTCTATCTCCTGGATTAACTAATGCCGGTTGATTTAAACTTTTATTATAAAAAATTTTTTTTGGTGTATTTCCAATTATATTCCACCCACCAGGACTTTCAAAAGTGTAGATATTTGCAAATTGTTCTGTAATACCTACTGATCCTTTTGGCACTTTTACTCTCGGTGTCTCTAATCGATCACACCTGATCTCTTTATTTAAATCTCCTAAAAAAGGCATTCCAGCAATAAAGCCAGTCATATAACAAAAATATTCTTTTTTAAAATATAAGTTAAGTATTTCATCTTTTTCTAAGTTTAGCTTTTTCACTAATCTTTTAAAATCTAATCCATACTCCTCCTCACAACACACTGGGATTTTAATTTTTTGATTATTTTTTTTTATCTCTTTTTGAATAATTAAATTTTCAATTATACTTTTTATTTGTTTATAAGTAGTAATACCTAGGTCAAAACTAATAATTAACTTATTATATGATGGGGTTAAATTGGTTATTCCTTCAATTTTTTTTTCTTTTACTAATTTTGATAAGTGATTAAAATAAGCAATAACATTAGTATTAATCGTCTCACTAACTTCATAGCCAAAGTCACAATATACTGCTGAATCACCAAGATTTGATATATTTTTAATCATGTCATGTTATACTCCAGACTTAAAGTGTATGGAAATTAATATCAATTGCGATTTAGGGGAAAAATCAGAGTTTCATTCTACTGAAAATGATCCTGATTTACTAAATATTGTAAATTCTGCAAATATTGCTTGCGGATATCATGCTGGTGATGAGCAAACAATGGATATGGTAATCAAAATCTCAAAAAAAAATGGAGTTAGTATTGGTGCTCATCCATCTTTTAATGACCCTAAAAACTTTGGAAGAAAAAGAATAAATTTAAATAATTTTGAAATAAAAAAATTAATATTTGATCAATATGAAATATTACAAACTATAGCTCAAAAAAATAATGCATATGTTACTCATATTAAACCGCATGGAGCACTTAATAATATGGCATGTGAAGATCTAGAGTTAGCTAATACACTTGCATCTGCAATTAATGAAATAAGTAAAGATGTAATATATCTTGTTCCAACTGGATCAAAAATGGAAATTGCTGCAAAAAAACTAAATATGAAAATAGCTTGTGAAATATTTGCTGATAGAAACTATGAAGATGATGGTAATTTAGTTTCCAGATCTAAGCCAAAAGCCCTTATAACAGACCCAGAAGTTGCAAAAAAACATGTACTTGAAATGATTCAAAACCAATCACTAAATTGTCTCAGTGGTAAAAAAATTCCTTGTCAAATTGACTCGATTTGCATACATGGTGACAATAATAGTTCTTTAGTTACAGCTAAATCTATCAAACAAAATTTGATTAAACATAACCTTAAACTAAAGCCTTTGAATAAAATGACAAAATTTAATTAATTATGATAAAAAAATATTTTTATATATTACTAATCTCTTTTTTTTTAATAACACCTACCTATTCAGCAGGAGATGGGGGTTCGGATGGTAATGCAGGTGTAAAGAAATTAGATAATTACAAATTTGCAACTAGACAAATTAAAAAAGCTAAAAAACTAGAGAAAAAAGGAAAAAAAGATAAAGCAATAAAATATTACAAAAAAGCAATTACCTATCTTTTAAAAGCTAATGCAGAGAATCCTGCAAATCCTGATACTCTTAATTATCTTGGATTCACACACAGAAAGATTGGAAATTTTGAAGATGCAGAAATATATTATTTAGTAGGATTGGAGATAGCCCCTACTCACAAAGGTATTAATGAATATCTTGGTGAATTATATGTAAACACAAACAGAATTGAAAAAGCTAAAGAAAGACTGAAAGTTCTTAAAGGCTGTAACTGTAAAGAATTTGAAGAACTGCAAACTGCAATCACTCAAGGAAGTTCTAAATATTAATTATTAAATAATATTTTGAGACATTTTATTAGGAAGCCACAAAGCTATTTCTGGAAAGATTATTATTATAATTACTGCTAATATCATTAATAAAAAAAGTGGAAAAGCACTTTTGGCAATAAAAGCCATATCTCTATTAGCCATGCCTTGAAGTACAAATAAATTGAAACCTACTGGTGGAGTAATTTGTGCCATCTCCACTACGATTACTAAATATATCCCAAACCAAATCATATCAAACCCTGCTTGTCTTATCATTGGTTCAATGATTGCCATTGTTAGCACAACAGCTGATATTCCGTCTAAAAACATACCCAAAATGATATAAAAAATTGTTAAAATAAAAATCAACATGAATGGTGAAAGATCCATATTATTAATCCATATAGCCAAATTTCTAGGTAGCCCTGTAAAGCCCATTGCCAAAGATAGAAATGTTGAACCAGCTAATATGAAAGCTATCATGCAAGATGTTCTTGTTGCACCTAATAAAGATAATTTGAAAGTTTTTCTATTAAGAGTTTGTTGAAGCCAAGATAAGACTAAAGCACCAACTACTCCTAAAGATGCTGCTTCCGTAGCAGTTGCTACACCAGTATAAATAGAACCTATAACTGAAGTAATTAGCAATATAACTGGCAAAAGTTGCTTAGATCCTTTTATTTTTTGAGCAAAAGAAAATTTTTGCAAATTTTTTGGCATAAATTTTTTATTCAAAATTGACCAAATAACAACATATGACATGAATAATAATGCAATCATTATACCTGGCAATATTCCTGCCATAAATAATTTTGCTATTGAGTCTTCAATCGTAACACCATAAATAATTAATATAATTGAAGGTGGTATTAACAAACCTAAGGTTCCAGAACCCGCCAAGCTACCTAACAATAATTTTTCTGGATATTTTCTTTTTCTTAATTCTGGGATTGACATTTTTCCAACTGTGGCAACGGTTGCAGCTGAAGAACCTGAAATTGCAGCAAACAAAGCACATCCAACAACATTTACATGAATTAATCCTCCTGGTAATCTTGATAACCAAGGAGACAATCCTTTAAATAAATTTTCAGATAATTTAGTTCTAAATAATATTTCACCCATCCAAACAAATAGTGGTAATGCAGTCAATGACCATGACGAACTAGTTCCCCAAATAGTGGTTGCCATCGCATCACCAACAGGTCTTGAAGTAAAAAACATCATTCCAATTGCGGAAACAGCTATCATGCTTAAAGCAACCCACACACCAGAGCCCAATAAAAATAACAATAAACAAATAAAAAAAATTGTTAAATATATTTCATTCATGTTTAATTAATTTTTTTTCTTATAATTGCAAAAACAAGATGATGTAAGATACAAATAAAAAATATTAACGATCCCATAGCAACAGCTGATTGAGGAATCCAAATAAGTATTTCATCGGCACCTTCACTCCTTTCTTCGAAGTTAATCGAGATGATAGTCATTTTAATAAAATAAAAAGCCATAAATCCTGAAAAAAAACTAGCTATTGATAAACACCATATTTCAACAATTTTTTTTCTTGTACTATTTAATTTTTCTAAGAATAATGTAATGCGAATATGTGCTTTTTCATAAAAAGTATAAGCCAATGCAAAAAAAGATGAGGCAGCCATACTGTAACCTGAATATTCAGATAATCCTCTAATATAAAAACCAAAAATTCTTGAAGAAATTCCAATTAAAATAAAAACTGCAACTAACACAAGAAATATTGCAGCAATATATCCGGATGTTTTATAAATAAATTTTAAAAAGTTATTAATATTATTTATCATAATAAAAAAGGCCGTTAAAAAATAACGGCCCTTTTAATTTCTAATATTAATTATATGCAGCTAAAACAGCTTGCCCTCTTGAACCGGCTCTTCCAGCCCATTCTTTAGACATTGTCGCTCCAACTTCTTTAAAATGTTTATTCAAAGCTGAATTTACTTTTCCTACTTTCATACCAGCGTCAGCTAAAGCTTTTTTGTCTGCTTTATTTCCTTTTTTAGATAATGCCCAACCTTTTTTTTTCTGCTTTTGCAGCTTCTGACATTACTAATTTTTGAGTTGCAGAATCTAATTTATTCCACGCATCTTTGTTAACAATTATCATATTCTTAGGATACCAAGCTGCTATGTCATAAAAATATTTTACTCCATTTTCCCAAATTTTACTGTTTTTACCTGTTGTTGGTGAAGTAATCATACTTTCAACTGCTCCAGTTGAAAATGCCTGGCTTATTTCAGCTGCTTCTATTTTTGTTGGTGCCATTCCAGTAAGTTCAGCTAATCTGATTAAAGATGAATTGTAAGCTCTAAACTTCAAGCCTTTTAAATCTTCTTTAGAATTAATTTCTTTCTTACTGTATAATCCTTGTGCTGGCCATGGTACAGCGTACAAGAAAATCATACCCTTCGCATCTAAACCTTTGACTATCTCTGCTTTTGATGCTTTGTATAGTTTCATAGCGTCACCATATGATGATGCTAAAAAAGGTTGAGAGTCTATCTCTAACAATGGATCTTCTTTTCCTAAAGCTGACATAAATCTTTCTCCTATTTGAGCTTGTCCTGTTCTAACTGCTCTAAAAATTTCTCCACCTTTATACAGTGATCCACCCGGATGAGTAATTATTGTTAACTTACCACCACTTTTGTCTGAAACATTTTTAGCAAACTCTGTTGCATTGGCAGAATGAAAGTTAGATGCACCATAAGCTAGTGCCATATCCCATTTTTCTGCTGAAAATGCTGTATTAGCATTTAATAGAACTGCAATAAATAATACTAAAATTTTATTAATTATATTCATTATTCCTCCGTTTTTTTTATTTAAGCCATTTCATTACGAACTTAGATTAAAAGCAATAAAAAAATTTATAGTTTACATTGAATTATTTTAGATTTTCAATATTATAAAAAGATCTTGATTGAAGAATCCATAATCTTAGCACAAATTATCTTTATAGATATAGTTTTAGCAGCAGACAATGCAATTATCATAGGTTTAATTGCAGCTAATTTTGTTCCAAAAAAATAGAAGACAAATCATATTATGGGGTGTTGCTGGTGCATTGATATTTAAGATTATCTTTGCTCTTTTTGCTACTTACTTATTTGAATTTTATTTTATAAAGATCTTAGGAGGGCTACTTCTAATTTGGATTGTTAACGACTTAAGAAAAGATTTACTTGAAATTAAAAAAATTAGATCAACCACAAAAAAATCAAAAGAACCATCTTATATACAAAGTGTTTACAAAGTATTGTTTGCAGACATTACAATTAGTTTTGATAACGTAATTGGTGTAGTTGGTGCTGCTAAAGGTCATTTTGGATTTATGATATTTGGCCTAATATTATCAGTTATTTTGACAGGAGCATTAGCTACATATTTAGCAAATTATATTCAAAAACATATCTGGATTGCATATGTAGGATTAGGATTTATTTTAATTGTTGCTATTCAGCTAATTATAGGTGGATTGGCTGATTTAGAAATTTTAAATATAAATGAACAATTTAAGAAATATTTTTAATTTAATACGAATGTTTTTTTTTTTGGAAATTTCGATTTAATGACTTCTTTTTTATATTTTAAAACAGCACTATTAATTTGTTTATTAATATTAGCATACTGCTTTATAAATCTAGCACTTATATTATTTAAACCAATAAGATCGTCAGTAACGAGTATTTGACCATCACAATCAACAGAGGCACCGATGCCAATTGTTGGTATATTTAAAGTTTTTGTGATTTTTTTTGCTAAAGAACTTTCTATACATTCTAACACAATAGAAAAAACTCCAGCTTCTTCTAAAAGTTTGGAGTCTTTTAGAATTCTATTTCTTTCAACTATTTTTTTTCCTTTAAATCTAAAGTTTTTTGCAGATTGAGGAAGTAAACCTAAGTGTCCCATGACAGGAATATTATTTTTAATTAAAGATTTAACAATGGGATAGATTTTTTTTCCTCCTTCTAATTTTACTGCGTCACATTTTGTTTTAAACATTACTAATTTTGCATTTTTTAATGCTTCTCTTGGATTTCTATAAGTATTGTACGGCATATCAACAACCATCAAGCTTTTTTTGATCCCCATTCTTACACTTTTTGAATGCTCAATCATCATGCTTAAAGTTACTTTTTTTTGTAGAAGAAAAATTATATAAAACTGAACTTAATGAATCTCCTACTAAAGTAAGATCACAATGTTTGTCAATAATTGAAGCAACATTTTTGGAATATGCAGTTAAACTTACTATTTTGGACTTGTTCTTTTTTTTAATTAGATTTAAAATTTTGATGTTCATTCTAGCTTCATTTTATAAAGACTTATTATTCTAATTCAATAGTACTTGGAGGTTTAGATGTAATGTCATAAACAACTCTATTTATACCTCTAATATTATTAATGATTTCATTGGAAATTGATTGCATAAAACCTTTTGGAAAATCAAAAAAATCAGCTGTCATACCATCTTCAGATGTAATAGCTCTTAACAAACAAATGTGTTCATAGGTTCTATTATCACCCATTACACCAACAGTTTTAACCGGCAGCAATGCTGCATAAGCTTGCCAAATTTTATGATATAAACCATGTTCTCTTAAAGCTTTGATAAAATAATAATCTGCTTCTTTTAAAATATTTATTTTTTCATTATTAATAATGCCTGGCATTCTTATAGCTAAACCTGGACCAGGAAAAGGATGTCTGGATATAATATCTCTAGATAGGTTTAACTCTAAACCAAGCTTTCTGACTTCGTCTTTAAATAAAAATTTAAGAGGCTCAACTAATTTAAGTTTCATTTTTTTTGGAAGCCCGCCAACATTATGATGTGATTTTATTTTGGAAGTTTGACTGCCTGTAACAGATTTGCTTTCAATTAAATCTGGATAAAGAGTCCCTTGGGCAAGAAATTTTACATTTCTTAACTTCTTTGCATATCTTTCAAAGATTTTAATAAATAAATTTCCAATAATTTTTCTTTTTTTTTCAGGATCACTTACATTTGTTAATTTCTTAATAAACTCTTTTTCTGCATTGATATAAATTAAATTTATTTTTAATTTCTTTTTAAAAGTATTTACTACTTGTAATTCTTCATTTTTTCTCAAAAGGCCGTTGTTAACAAAAATGCATGTTAAGTTTTTACCTATAGCTTTGCTTAGTAGCTGAGCCACAACACTACTATCAACTCCACCCGATAAACCACAAATGACTTTATTATTTCCAACTTGGTCTTTAATTTCATTAATCAATTTTTTTTTTTGATCTTTAGAAGACCAATTTTTTTTAATTTTACATATTAAAAACAAAAAGTTACGTATTAAAATTTTACCTTTGCTGGTGTGAGTTACTTCTGGGTGAAATTGAACTCCATAAAATCTATCATTCAAATTTTCAATTATAGTCAACTTTGAATTTTTACTTGATGCAATTATTTTAAAATTTTTTGGCATTTTAGATACTTGATCAGCATGACTCATCCAAACATCATTTTTATTATTTTTATTAAAAAAGTTTTTTACTAATAAACTGTTAGATATCTTATTAATCTGTGCTAGACCAAACTCTCTGTGATTAGATTTTTTTACTTTACCACCAAGTTCTTTCGTTAGTATTTGATGTCCAAAACATATTCCTAAAATTGGTATTCCTAAATTTAAAATTTTTTTATCGAATTTAAACTTGTCATTTTGGTAAACGTTTAGTGGTCCACCTGAAAGAATTATTCCTTTAATATTGTGATTTGTAATTTCTTTTATATTAACTTTTTTATGGCTAATTATTTCTGAATAAACATTGAAATCTCTAACTCTTCTTGCTATTAGTTGAGTAAATTGAGATCCAAAATCAATTATTAGAATTTTTTCTAATCTACTACTAAGACTCATTTTTTGGTTCCAAATTTTTCAGTGAGTCCAAAATTGAATCTTTTTTATTACACAATTTATTACAAACTTCAGAAAAATGGTCAGTTAATTCTCTGACTTTAGAGTAGTTTGATTTTTTAAGTTCAACTTCAATTAACATGTATATGGCTTCTTCATTTTTTGGATCTAACAAAAGTACTGTATTAATATTTTTTTCTTCTTCATTTTGATTTTCTTCAAAATTATAAATTTTTGCTAAGTATAAATATGATTCTGTGGCCTTAGGATTAAATACAATACTTCTTTGAAATAAAAATTTTGAGTCTTTATAATTCTTTTCATTGTATTTTACTTTTCCTTCTTCAAAAAAATTATTTTCTGCAAGTACACTATTTGAAAAACTTACAATCAGAAAAATTATCAATATAAATCTATTTTTTTTCATTATTAATATTTGTTATCTTTTTTAATTTCATCAACGTTATGGACCATACTTTCATAAAATCCTGCTTTAGTTATTTTAACAAAGTTAGGCTTATATTTTAAATTTAGTATTTTTTTTGCACCCAAATACCCCATTGATGATTTTAGTCCACCTACTAATTTATAAATTATACTTTCAACATCGCCTTTATACTTAACAAAACCTTCAACACCCTCTGGTACATACTTGGATTTTTCCTTTTGTATTTTTTGAAAATATCTATCAGCTGAACCTTTGTTCATTGCGCCAACTGACCCCATTCCTCTAAAACTTTTATAAAGTTTTCCTTTTTTTTTTATTAGTTTTCCAGGGGTTTCCATTGTTCCAGCAAATAGAGATCCTATCATAATAGCATCGGCTCCTGCTGATAATGCTTTAGCTAAATCTCCTGAATATTTTATTCCACCATCTGAAATTATTTTTGTTTTATTATTCTTAACACTTTTTTTAACTTCTAAAATTGCACTTAATTGAGGAACTCCAATACCTGCAACTAACCTAGTTGTACAGATTGAACCAGGTCCAATACCAACCTTAATTACATCTACACCAAGCTTAATCAGAAATTTAGCGGCTTCAGCTGTAGCTATATTGCCTGCACACAAAGTTGTTTTTTTATCTTTTGTTTTTTTGATAAGTTTTATTATTTCAGCTACTTTTTTACTATGTCCATGTGCTGTGTCTACAACAATTAGGTTAATTTTTTCTTTCAAAATAGCTTTTGCTCTTTTGATTTCATTAGGTCCTGCTCCTACTGCTGCACCAACTAGTAATTTTCTTTTTTGTACTTTTTTAATCTCTTCAATTTGTTTTTTAATATCTAAATTTCTATGTATAACTCCAATTCCTCCTGCCTGAGCAATAGAAATTGCCATTTTACTTTCTGTAACCGTATCCATTGCAGAGGATAATAAAGGTATTTTTAATAATAAATTTTTTGACAATCTGGTGCTTGTATCTACATCTGATGGCAATACTTCCGAATATTTCGGAGCCATTGTTACATCATCAAAGGTGAGTGCTTCTTTTATAGGAACCATAATCATTTATATATGATTCATTTAAAAATAAAAGTGTCTATCTTAAAATTTTACAAATTATAAAACTTTCTTTAGATTCTTTTCTACTAGATTTAGGTTTAAAAACCTTTACTTCTTTAAATATTGTCTTTGCCAGAGCTACTAATTCATTAAATGAAGTACCTAAAAATATCTTTGCAATAAACTTGCCTTCCTTAATTAATATATTTTTTGAAAATAACATTGCTTCTTTGCATAATTCCCCTGTATATATTGCGTCAATATCTTTAATACCGGTTGTATTTACAGCCATATCTGAAAGAACAACGTTAACTTTTGATCTAAAGTGACTTTTTATTTTTTCTTGTGAATCTAATTTTGTAAAGTCCCCTTTAATTTGAATAGTATTTTCAATTTCCTCCATATCCTTTAAATCTATAGAAACCAGTCTGCTATTTTTAATTGATTTTGCCACATACTGAGACCAACTACCCGGTGATGCACCAAGATCTATTACCGACATACCATTTTTAAAAATTTTAAACTTTTCTTCAATTTCAATTAATTTGTATACTGATCTTGCTCGATAACCGTCAACCTGAGATTTTCTTACGTAAATATCTCTTTTTTGTTTATTGATCCAATTTTTTGAAATTCTGTTTTTTTTCAATTAAAGACCAAACCTCAAACTTTTAGATAGTGAGCTGTTTTGAATTGTTTGAATTTTGATTTTTACATCTTTATTAACTCTCATATCTCTATCACCGTCCCAAATACCAGCAGCCAAATGCATAATTCCTATCTTGTGATTTGGCAAATAAGGTTCAACGAATGTACTTGCTACCTCATCGTATTTAGGTAATAAATTACTTGCAATCCAATTACAGTTCAGTGGCAAAAATTCAGTCTCTAAGTCATCTATGTATACCGACATATTAATAGCTAAACCTTCAGATCCAAAAATTTTTCCTGACTTTAAAGTAAGTTCAAGATTTTTTTGCCATGAAGCCCAGCCAGGTGAGTTTTTTTCTAGAGAAAAAACACCAATATTTATATGTGGAGCAAATGCTAACTTTCTTGCATTTGATAAACCTATTTTTGATTTAACAGCATGTTTAAAATTTTGAGATTTAATTATAGCTACTTTCCCAAATAACCATTTAACCTTAGACATAATTTTATAACCTGGTCCTAAGGTTTGTGTAATTCCTAATTTGCCATTTTTGCAAGCCTGGAAGTATAACTCAATAGAATTCCAATCGTTAACCCATGCATCGCAGTCTATCCACAAATATTTTTCATATTCTGGAAAATAATTAGGAAGAAAAGCTCTTGATACTTGACTTTTTAACCATTCTTTATTCTTTACTTTAAATGCTGGAACTTCAATATCCCACTCGGCTGATTTTATTGTATCTACTTTTTTTGATAATTTTATTTTTTGATCATTAGTTAATCCTGCATCTAAAATACAGATTGCTACATCTTTACTTTTTTCAAATTTTTTAATGGAGTCAACTAATTCATTAAGAAGCTCATAATAATTAGAGTCAGCTAATGTAACAATTACATTTTTTTTCATTTATAGTATATCTTCTAGATCGTCACTTTCATTTTTATCTATAATAATATTTTTTTCTTTTTTAATTTTTTTGTAATGAAAATAACTTACTGGAATCAGTAATAAATATACAAGCGAACTTATTGCTAAAATTTTAAAGGTATAAACTAATAATGCACCAAAAAATAAAACTATTCCAAATAATAAAAATTTAGTCATTGCTCTTGGTATAACTATTTTTTTAAAGGAATAAGTTGGCACTGTACTTATTAATAATATTGAAACCATAATAAAAAATATTGGTACTACTAAATCATAATTAATTTTAAAAAATAAGTTTCCAAATCCACTAAAACTAATTATTAAAGGCATTAAGACAATAATCCCACCTGCAGGAGATGGGACTCCTTCAAAAAAATTATCTTTCCAAGAAGGTTCCTCTTCAGAATTTACATTAAACCTTGCAAGTCTTAAAGCAACGCAGACAACGTATATTAGACAAACAAACCAACCTAATTTATCTAAATACTGTAAATTCCAAAAATACATTATAAGTGCAGGTGCAACGCCAAAACTAATTACATCACCTAGTGAGTCTAGTTCTTTTCCCATTTTAGATGTTCCTTTAATTAGTCTTGCAATACGCCCATCTAGAGCATCCATTAACCCCGCAAATAGTATAGCTACTACTGCAAGTGCAAATTTCCCATCTAAAGCAAATTTGATTGATGTTAAACCTATGCAAACACCAATTAAAGTAATGGCATTTGGAAGAATCATTCTTGCTTTTTTGTCAGAAACTATTTTGAAATTGTTTTTTGGTTGTTCCATATACTATTTTTTTGCTAATAAAGTTTCACCTGCAATGGTTTTTTGTCCTACTTTGACTAAAGGCTTATAATTTTCAAAATAAATGTCAGCTCTGCTTCCAAATCTGATCATACCTATTCTTTCACCTTGTTTTAACTCTTGATCTTTTGATGACTCACATACAATTCTTCTGGCTATCAATCCAGCAATTTGAACAATAACTATATCTTCACCCATATTATTAATAATTTTATAGTAATTTCTTTCATTATCTTCGCTGGCCTTATCAAGTGAAGCATTTAAAAATTTCCCAGGTTTGTACATTATTTCTGAAATTTTACCTGCACATGGTGTTCTGTTTACATGACAATCAAACACATTCATAAAAATACTGATTTTTGTAAACTTCCTTGTTTCCATATTAAGTTCATTAGGCCCGTTTACTTCATGGATCATCAATATTTCACCATCTGCTGGACTTGTTAAATAATTGTCATCATCTATTGAAATTCTTTCAGGGTCTCTAAAAAAGTAGTAAACCCATATGGATAAAACTAGCCCAACGAATCCAAGAAATGTACTTAAAAGATATAAGAAAATAGTTATAAAAATAGCTATAGCTAAAAATTTATAGCCTTCAGCATGAATCTTTGGAAAAATTTTTTCTAACATAAGCTAATATTTGATAATTTTTTATTAATATGTATATAAAGCACTAAATTACAATTACTATTATATATTATTCAAATATGGCTAAAATTAAGGTTAAAAACCCTGTTGTTGAACTTGATGGCGATGAAATGACAAGAATAATATGGGAGTTTATCAAGAGTAAACTTATTCTTCCGTATTTAGATTTAGATATTAAATATTTTGATTTAGGCATGAAAAGTCGAGACAATACTAATGATCAAATAACAGTTGCCTCTGCTACTGCAATTAAAAAAGTTGGTGTTGGGATTAAATGTGCAACAATTACCCCTGATGAAGCAAGAGTAGAAGAATTTGATTTAAAAAAAATGTGGAGATCTCCTAATGGAACGATAAGAAATATTATTGGAGGAACCGTTTTTAGAGAACCAATTGTTTGTAAAAATATTCCTAAATTAGTGCCTTCATGGACTGACCCCGTAATTATTGGAAGACATGCATTTGGAGATCAATATAGAGCAACAGATTTCAAAGTTCCTGGAAAAGGAAAGATGGAAGTAAAATGGACAGCTGAAGATGGCAGTGAAGAAATAAAGTATGAAGTTTTTAATTTTCCTGGACCAGGGATAGCTTTATCAATGTACAATTTAGATAAATCTATAGAGGACTTTGCTAGATCATGTTTTGGTTATGGTTTAATTAAAGAATGGCCTGTGTATCTATCTACAAAAAATACGATTTTAAAACAATATGATGGTCGATTTAAGGATATTTTTCAGGAAGTTTTTGAAAAAGAATTTAAAAATGAATTTGAAAAATTAAAAATTACTTACGAACATCGATTAATTGATGACATGGTTGCTTGTGCAATGAAATGGAGTGGTAAATATATTTGGGCTTGTAAAAATTATGATGGAGATGTGCAGTCTGATACTATGGCTCAAGGATACGGATCTTTAGGATTGATGACTAGTGTTCTGCTCACTCCAGATGGAAAAATAATGGAGGCAGAGGCTGCCCATGGTACGGTAACAAGACACTATAGAATGCATCAACAAGGCAAAGAAACTTCTACTAATCCTATCGCATCAATATTTGCTTGGACCAGAGGTTTAGCTCATAGAGGTAAATTGGATAATAATATTGAGTTAATTAAATTTTCAAAAACACTAGAAAGTGTTTGCATAAATTGTGTTGAGAGTGGATCAATGACAAAAGATTTAGCAATATTAATTGGACCATCAAGTAAATATCTAACAACTAACCAGTTTTTAGATGAAATTGATAAAAATTTAAAAAATAAATTAAATTAAAGTCTTAATTTTTTCAAAAGCTTTATCTATTTTAGATTGATCTTGCCCTCCAGCTTGAGCAAAATCTTTTCTTCCACCACCACCATGACCTCCAATAATCTCTGAACCAATTTTAACAAACTGAACAGCATCAAATCTATCTGTTAATTTATCAGATACTCCAACTGCTATTCCAACTTTATCATCATTACTTGTAAACACTATCACAATACCCTCAACCAATTCTTTTTTGCCTTTATCGACAAGTTTTCTTAGCTCTTTTGAAGGCAATCCTTTAACGTTTTGAAATCTTAATTTTACTCCATTAATTTCTGTATCTTTAATTATATTTTTAGATTTATTCTCTAAAATTGAGTTAATCGATATTGCCTCTAATTGTTTTGTTAGATTTTTAATTAAAGTTTTTTTATCTATTTTTTCTAAATTTGGTTTACTACTTAATTTTATTATTTGTTGGCTTAGATCTTTAATTAACTCATCATCTTTTTTAGATGAAATATTAGATAGTTTTTCTTTATTTTTTAAATAATTTTCAAGCTGTTTATCTCTTAAGGCTTCTATTCTTCGGACCCCCGCAGCAATCGAAGATTGGCTCACAATTTTAAATTTACCAATATCACCTGTATTTTTTACATGAGTGCCTCCACACAATTCAGTTGAAAAAAATTTTTCATTTTCATTGCCCATTGAAAGTACCCTAACTTCATCTCCATACTTTTCCCCAAATAATGCTAAGGCACCATTTTCGACTGCTTCGTCTGGTGTCATTAATCTTGTTTTTACATCTGTTTTATTTGCAATAATTGAATTTACAAATGCTTCAATTTTTGTAATTTCTTCAATAGAAATTGATTTCATGTGATTAAAATCAAATCTCAACCTGGTAGGTTCGACCAAAGAACCTTTTTGTGTTACATGAGCACCTAAAACTCTTCTCAAGGACTCATGAAGCAAATGTGTGGCAGAATGATATGCGCAAGTATTATCTCGTCTATCTTCGTCTATTTTCATTTCTACACTATCTTTAAGTTTTACAGAACCACTTATTACTTTTCCATAATGAACAAAGAGATCCCCTAATTTTTTTTGAACATCTGCTACTTCAAATTTAAAATCTCCTGAAATTATTTCACCAGTATCACCAACTTGACCACCAGACTCACCATAAAATGGTGTTTGGTTAGTTATAACCATTCCTGTATCATTTTTTTTTAATTCTTTAACTTCTTTGCTATCTGTTAATAAAGATAAAACTGCACCTTCAGCTTGATGTGTTTCATAGCCTAAAAACTCAGTGGCACCTAATCGATCCTTAATTTCAAACCAAATATCTTCAATTGCAGCGTCTCCAGATCCTTTCCAATTTTTTTTTGCAAGCTCTCTGCTTTCTTTCATTAATAAATGAAATTTTTTTGTATCAATTGATAAAGATTTATTTTTTAAAATATCTTCAGTAAGATCTAATGGGAAACCATAGGTATCATATAATTTGAACGCAACATCTCCAGAAAGTACTTTATCTATTTTAGATATTTCATCATTTAATATTTTTATTCCTCTATCTAATAAAACTAAAAACTTTTCTTCTTCCATTTTTAAAGTTTCTTTAATTAAAGATTCTGCTCTCTTTAATTCTGGGTAATTTCCTGACATTTCATTTTTAAGAGTTTCAAATAAATTATAAAAAACTGGTTCTTTAGATCCTAATAAATGAGAGTGTCTCATACCTCTTCTCATAATTCGTCTAAGAACATAACCTCTGCCTTCGTTTGAAGGCAAAACTCCTTCGGCAATTAAAAAAGAGCTTGCTCTCAAGTGATCAGCAATAACTCTAAAACTTGAATAATTAGTTTCATTTGGTTTTTTTTTAACAATATCTGAAGTAGATTGAATTAACTTTTTAAAATGATCTGTTTCATAATTGTCATGTGTGCCTTGTAATAGTGCTGCAATTCTTTCAAGTCCCATTCCTGTGTCAACTGATGGTTTTGGTAAATTAATTCTTCTATCCTTTGAAATTTGTTCATATTGCATAAATACAAGATTCCAAATCTCAATGAACCTATTCCCATCCTCGTCTTTAGTTCCAGGTAGCCCGCCTTCTAGATGATCTCCATGATCGTAAAAAATTTCTGAACATGGTCCACATGGCCCAGTATCTCCCATTGACCAGAAATTATCTGACGTGGATATTTTTATAATTCTATCATCATTAAAACCTGCTATTTTCTTCCAAAACTTAAAAGCTTCTTCATCTTCATTAAATACAGTTACATAAAGACGATTTTTATTTATTCCAAAATCTTTAGTGATTAAGTTCCAAGCATAACTTATTGCTTCTTCTTTAAAATAATCACCAAATGAAAAATTTCCAAGCATTTCAAAAAATGTATGATGCCTAGGTGTGTAACCAACATTTTCTAAATCATTATGTTTACCCCCGGCACGGACACATTTTTGGGAAGTGGTCGCTCTCATATAGTCTTTTTTTTCTAAACCGGTGAATACATTTTTGAATTGAACCATTCCTGAATTTGCAAACATTAGTGTTGGATCATTGTTTGGAACTAAATTACTAGAATCAACTATTTTGTGATCATTTTTTTCAAAATAATTTAAAAAAGTACTTCTAATTTCGTTTAATGTTTTGTCAGCCATACTTTTAAAATACAGCTTTTTTATTTGATGTCTAGGTAACTGTAGGGAAAAAAGGCGCTTAAATTATGCACTTGAGGGACACACTACCTCACACTAGCTCACACTAGCTTACACTAGTTATGCGGATGATTTAAAATTCATAAAAAATAAATTGCATAAAGACTCGTCAAATTAAGTAACAAACTAGAACATAGACTAGAACATTTAGAGATAAATCAGATGGTTAATTTTCGAAACTTTTGATAACATTTAATAGTGCAAAAACTTTTAGGGATCATAGTTCTAGGTTTGTTGTTAAGTGGGAATGCTAATGCAGGTGTTAATGAACCTGGAGTAACATCTATTGCAGGGTGTGATAAAGCGCTTAAATTTCAACACAAAAAACTTATAAAAAAACATTTAAAAGAATTAATAAAAAAAAATCAAACCGGCGTTCTCTATGCTAGTTGTAATTATGACCTATATTCCTGGGCAGCCAATAAAGGTAAGGATTTAGAAAAACTTCATAAGAAAACATATAAACAATGTATGAAATCTGCCAAGAAATATACAGGCAAAGAATGTTATTTGTATGCAGTTAATGATGAAATTGTTTGGAAATACGACAAGGCTAAAGCATCAACCATAGCAAAAACTAAAATAGCAGAAGCAAAAGCGCTAGAAGAAAAGAATGTAAAAATGGATACAAAACCAAGAAGATTTTTTGAAGATCAACCTGATGTAAGTGACGATTATCAAATTCATTTTATCTATTTATTATCATTAGATGGTAAAGATACAGAATTAGATATAAATGGCTGGATTGAAAAAAGGATAAAAACTGTAAATAAAAAATTTTTAAAAATGTCTGCAAAAACTAAAAAATCAAATGGTATAGGTCATCAGTTTAAATTAGATATGACTAAAGAAGGAAAGCTGGATGTAACCTTTGTGAGAATGAATGTTTTAAAAAAACAATTAGATAATACTCATGCCCCGGAGAGCTTAGTTTATCGCTATCTCAAAGAAAAAGGTTTTGATAATCCTAAAAAAGTTTATGCAACATTTACAGGTTTTAATCACAGAGATGGAAATGACGTCGGTGGTGAAGGTGGTGTACCCTATACGGTAATCTTTACACCTGCAGTTAAATCTTACGGACAACCAGATATGGATTTAGTTATTCTTCATGAATTGTTTCACACACAGGGCGCTGCTTATGCATGTGGTAAAAGAACTTATGAAGGTACACACGTTAAAGGTTCAGACGTATTAGGTAAAGGTATTCTTTCAACTAAAATAGATAGTAAAAATGATACTTATTATAGACATGATATTGAAGGATGCCCTGATTTAGCTAAGAGTGTTTTTGTTACACCCACAGCAAAAGATTCATGGGATCCTTACGATGTTTTTTGTAGAAAAAAGAAAGGTAATTTTACTCATCCTAATCTTTATGGGCAACATATATGCAAAAATAGTAGTGCTGCTAGTAAATGAAAAAACTTTTAGGGATCGTGGTTCTGGGTTGTAGGATTTTATAGGACAACTAGAACATAGACTAGAACATTTAGAGATAAATCAAGTTTCTGGTGTGAGTATGTTTAAATAAGCGTTGGTATTCCTAGAGATAGTCAGGGAAAAAAGGCGCTTAAATTAAGCGCCTTTTAATAATTAAAGATGACTTTAACTAATTTTTTTTTGTAGGTGTTGCTTCTTCTTTTTTTTCTACTTTAGGATCCTCTATTTGATCTTTTGCTGCCTTTTCTGGATCAAGTGGATTTCCTTCAATTTTTTTTGCTATTACTCCTGCTTTTTCCCTTATTGCCATTTCTATTTCTGCTGCAATTTTAGGGTTTTGCTCAAGATAAATTTTAGCGTTTTCTCTTCCTTGGCCAATCTTTTCTCCTTTATAAGCATACCAAGCTCCAGCTTTTTCAACAATGTCAGCTTTTGCACCAAGGTCAACTAATTCACCTACTTTACTAATACCTTTGCCATACATTAGATCAAATTCAACAACTTTAAATGGTGGTGCTACTTTATTTTTGACCACTTTAACTCTTGTTGAGTTACCAATAATTTCATCTCCATTTTTAATGGCACCAATTCTTCTAATATCCATTCTAACAGATGAATAGAATTTAAGTGCGTTTCCGCCAGATGTAGTCTCTGGACTTCCAAACATAACTCCAATTTTCATTCTAATTTGGTTAATAAAAATCATCATTGTGTTTGTGCTTGAGATTGAGCCTGTTAGTTTTCTTAAAGCTTGACTCATTAATCTTGATTGAAGACCCACATGGTGATCTCCCATTTCTCCTTCAATTTCAGCTCTAGGTGTTAGTGCTGCAACAGAGTCAATTACGATAACAGAAACCGATCCTGATTTTACTAAAGTATCGGCGATTTCTAGAGCTTGCTCACCAGTATCAGGTTGTGAAATTAATAATTCTTCAGTATCTACACCAAGTTTTTTTGCATAAACTGGATCTAAAGCATGCTCTGCATCTATAAAGGCACATATTCCTCCAGCTTTTTGAGCTTCTGCTAATACTTGTAATGCTAATGTTGTTTTACCAGATGATTCTGGCCCATAGACCTCAATAACTCTACCTTTTGGTAAGCCACCTATTCCAAGTGCTACATCTAAGCTTAATGATCCAGTTGAAACTGATTCAACGTCCATTGCTCTTCTTTGGCCAAGTTTCATTACCGATCCTTTTCCAAAATTATCGATAATTTGGCTCATTGCCGCGTCTAAAGCTTTGTTTTTTTCGCTGCCTTCTGTTTGTTGTGCTTTTGTAGATTTAACTACTTTTAGGTTATTTTTAGTCATTTTTTGCCCTTTTTGTTAAAATATTTAGTGTTCGAATCATGTATTAAATGTACACATTTTGTTCTCATTATCAATAGCTAAAATATTAGGCCAAAAAAGCCTTTAATTCTCTAGTTTTAGATAGTCATTTTTTAAAAGCCCAACTGATTGAAGCAGTTTAAATTGAGAAAGTAAATAATTTCTCTCAGACTGTGCCAAACTTATTTGAGATGTAAGCAAGATTGAATTTGATTGAATTACATCTAGTGTTGATCTTCCAAGGCCAGATTCATATTCAACTGTTATTCCTTCATTTGCAATTTCTGCAGCTTTGACTTGCAGATTGACTGAATTCAATAAACTTTTTGATGATTGAAAACTTGACCATGCGCTTGCTACGCTTGTCTCATTTGTTTTTATAGCATTATCAAATAATAATTTTGTTTGATTTTTTAAATTTTTACTTCTTTTAAGTGTTGCTGTATTTTTACCACCCTTAAAAATAGGCCATGAAATAGTTGCCTTTATTGTTTCTTGATCTTTTTCATCAAAGCTTGAGCTTAAATCATCTGTTTTAGTTGAATTTAAAGAAAGTGAAGCTGAAGGTGAAAGATCTGCTCTAGCTATTACAACGTCTTTTTCTGATCTTTCAAAATCTAATTTTGCTATAATTAAGTTGGGATTGTTATTTTTTGAAATTTCTATTGCTTTACTTAAACTATCAGGAATTTTTAAATTAATGTCAGATTTTTTATTTAGATCGTTCATATTAAGGATAGGTCCAATTATTTTTTCATAAATAAGCTTAGCAGTAACTGTTTCATTTTTTGCCTCAATAAATTTTGCTTGAGCACCTGCAAGAGAGGACTCTGATTGTGCTAAATCAACTAAAGTGATTTGACCTCTTTCAAGTCTTGCTTGATCTGTTTCTACTTGCCTCTCTAATAAATTTATATTTCTTTGATTAATCTCAAGTTTTTCATTTGAAAATATTAAACCTGTATATGCTTCTACAGCTTTATATAAAATTTCTTGTTCAGTTTTTATAAGTTTGGCATCCGCAAGACTTAAACCTATCTTATTTTTTTCAAAATTCGCTATACCCGAAAATCCTTGAAATAATTTTTGTTCAATGACTAGAGATTGAGTTTTAGGATCAACATCTTTAATAGATGAGTTAGCTCCTGTTCTATCCGTAAGTTTTTCTGTATGTTCTTGACTTTTAGAGCTCGAAAGAGTGACAGTAGGTAAAAATTCACTTCTTGAAATATTTAAATCTTCTTTAGAAACTTGAATATTTTCCCTTTCTGCATTTAATTCTGGATTATTTTTATA
>JAOHCJ010000008.1 GCA_028095445.1 Candidatus Pelagibacter sp. | reverse complement strand
AAGTTATTCAATGGTTTAATTCAAATAAATCTTTAGATTTTGAAATTGAACAAGATTTAGCTGGTGGCTGCTCATACGATAAACATGGAACACCAATTACAGATGAAGTTTTTTATAAAGCTTTAGAAAGTGAAGTTGTAATATTAGGTGCAGTGGGTGGACCTAAATGGGATAATTTAGATTTTTCAAAAAAACCTGAAAGAGCTCTATTAAAATTAAGAAAAGAATTAAAACTATTTGCAAACTTAAGACCTGCAATTTGTTTTGAGCAACTAGTTGATGCATCAACACTAAAACCTGAAATTGTTTCAGGGTTAGACATAATGATTGTTAGAGAGTTAACAGGGGGAATTTATTTTGGAGAGCCAAGAGGAATTAAACCAATAGAAAATGGTGAAAGAAAAGGGATCAATACCCATGCTTATACGACTAGTGAAATAGTCAGAGTCGCTAAAGTAGCTTTTGATTTAGCTAAAAAAAGATCAAATAAAGTTACTTCGTGTGAAAAATCAAATGTAATGGAAGCAGGACAACTTTGGAAAGAAGAAGTTCAAGAACTTCATGATAAAGAATATAAAGATGTTGAGTTAAGTCATATGCTTGCAGATAACTGTGCAATGCAATTGCTGAGAAATCCTAAACAATTTGATGTCATTGTTACCGATAATTTATTTGGAGATATGCTTTCAGATCAAGCCTCAATGCTAACTGGCTCTTTAGGTTTATTACCGTCAGCTTCGCTCGGAGCAAAAAATAAAGATGGTGATATGAGAGCAATGTATGAACCTATTCATGGTTCTGCACCAGATATAGCTAACAAAGGAATTGCCAATCCAATTGCATCAATTTTAAGTTTTGCAATGGCATTAAGATATTCATTAGACCTAGATAATGAAGCAGATGCTTTAGAAAAAGCAGTTCAAGAGGTACTAAATGATGGTCTTAGAACTAAAGATATTATTTCTGAAGGAAAAAAAGAAGTATCAACATCAGCTATGGGTGATGCGATAATTTCAAAATTGCAATAATTAGATATTTATTCTAGAGTTCTGTTATGCCAAATTACACAGCGCCATTGGAAGATATGATGTTTCTTTTTGATAAATTAAGAAACAATAAAGATTATAATGATCTTGAAAAATACAAAGAAGTTAATTCAGAACTGGTAAAAGATATTTTAGAGGAAGCTGCAAAGATTAATCAAAACTTAATACTACCATTAGCAAAATCAGGTGATGAAAATCCCTCAGTTTTGGAGAATGGTGTGGTTAGGACGCCACCAGGTTATAAAGAAGCTTATACGAAATATATTGAAGATGGATGGACCTCTCTTTCATGCGATCCAAAATATGGAGGACAAGGAATGCCTAAAACGGTAAGTGCTTTTTTTGATGAAATGCTATCATCAGCAAGCCTATCTTTTAAACTTTATAGTGAATTAAGTATTGGCGCGTATAATTGTATATCTCACCATGCATCAGAAGATATAAAGGATAAATACTTACCAAAAATGGTAGAAGGCAAATGGAGTGGCACTATGTGTCTTACAGAACCAGTTTGTGGAACTGATTTGGGTCTTTTAAAAACGAAAGCTGCAGAGCAACCAGATGGAACTTTTAAAATAAGTGGACAAAAAATTTTTATAACATCTGGTGATCAAGATTTAACAGAAAATATTATCCATTTAGTGATTGCAAGAGCAACAGACTCTCCAGCAGGAACAAAAGGAATAAGTTTATTTTTAGTACCTAAATTTGTTGTAAATGAAGATGGATCTGTTGGAGCTAGAAATGGAGTTTCTACAGGATCTATAGAAAGCAAGATGGGAATTAAAGGCTCTGCCACATGTGTATTAAATTTTGACGAGGCCACTGGTTATATGATTGGATTGAAAAATAAAGGTTTAAATGCAATGTTTACCATGATGAATTTAGAGAGAATTGTAGTTGGAATTCAAGGACTAGGGATTTCTGAAATTGCGTATCAAAATTCTTTAAGTTATGCAAAAGAAAGAAAACAAGGAAAAACAAATAATACAAAGTCAACTAATGGAGCAGATTTTATAATTGAGCATGCTGATATTAGAAAATCTTTACTTAATATGAAATCTATAATTGAGGGTGAGCGAGCTTTGTGTTTTTGGCTATCTCAACAAACAGAAGTTAGTCTTAATCATCCAGATGAAAAAATAAAACAGGAAGCCTCAGACCTTGTTTCTTTAATGACCCCAGTAGTTAAAACGATGTTTAGCGACATGGGAATGGAAATAACAAGTGATGCTATGCAAGTTCATGGTGGGTATGGATACACAAAAGACCAAGGAATAGAACAATTATATAGAGATAATAGAATTACGCCAATTTATGAAGGAACTAATTCTGTTCAAGCAGCAGATTTAGTTTTTAGAAAGTTAGTAAATAAAAATGGAGATATAATTAATAAATACTTAGAAATGGTAAAAAACGACTGTGATTCTGTATCCAAAGAATTAAAACCTTTCACAGAAGAGCTGAAAATGAGTTTAGAGATTTTATCTAAGTTTACTTATTGGATTAAAGAAAAAATACAAAACTCAAGAGATGATGCAAGCGCAGCATGCAATGACTATTTGAAAGCATTGGGTTTTGTATCTATAGCCCATGCGTGGATAAAAGTTTTAGAGGTAAGCTTTCAAGATTATGAACAAAATAAAGACTTTTATGAGGATAAAATACAAACTGCAAATTTTTATTTTAAGAGAGTTCTACCAAGAACAGAAAGTCATTTTAAAACTGCTACATCAGGAAGTGACTACATAATGAATTTTAAATTTAATTAGTATTATGAGTCATTATGATAAAAATTTAGATAAAAATGAAGCTAACTACGTTCCTTTATCACCGTTAACGTTTTTAGAAAGAACAAAAGATATATATCCAAATTACGAAGCACTAGTTTATGAGAGTAGATCTTATACCTGGAAAGAAGTTTATAAAAGATGTGTTAAGTTTGCGAGTGCGCTAGATAAACTTGGAATAAAAACTGGAGATACTGTTTCAGTGATGGCTTTCAATACACCAGAAATTTTTGAAGCACACTACTCAATACCTATGGTTGGTGCAGTTATTAATGCAATTAATACAAGATTAGATCCCAACACAGTTAGTTATATTTTAGAGCATAGTGATGCAAAAGTTTTAATTGTGGACAGACAATTTCATGAAGTTATTACTAAAGCTTTAAAAAATATCAAAAATAAAATCACCATTATAGATATAGATGACAAAGATATAGACACAAGCAGTTTCAAAAAAATTGGTGAATTAGAATATGAAAGTTTTTTAAGTAGTGGAGATGAAAATTATGAATGGAAAAAGCCTAAGGATGAGTGGGAAGCAATTTCATTAGGATATACTTCTGGAACAACAGGAAACCCCAAAGGCGTTGTTTATCATCATAGAGGCTCATATTTAATGGCAACGGGAAGCACTCAGGCATGGAACATGCCTAATAGGTTAAATTTTTTATGTGTTGTACCAATGTTTCATTGTAATGGATGGTGTTATCCTTGGACGCTTTCAATGTTACATGCAAGAATCATTTGCCTTAGAAATATTGATACAAAAAAAATGTTTGAGTTAATTGATAAATATGACGTGACTCATTTTGGAGGAGCTCCAATAGTTTTAAATATGATAGTTAATACCCCAAAAAAGGATCAAAAAAAATTAAAAAGAAAAGTAAATGTTTTAACTGCTGGCGCACCACCACCAAGCATTATTTTTGAAAAAATGGAAAACCTAGGATTTGAAGTTATGCATGTATATGGGCTGACAGAAACTTATGGTCATATGTTACAGTGTGCATGGAATAAAGAGTGGAATAAATTAGATAAAGATAAAAAAAATGAAATTAAAGCAAGACAAGGTGTTCGATACCCTAATACTGAAGGTGCTGTTGTTATGGATCCTGAAACAATGAAACCAGCACCTAAAGATGGAAAAACTATGGGTGAAATTATGATAAGAGGAAATATTGTAATGAAAGGATATTATAAAGATAAAGAAGCAACAGATAAAGCAATGGCTGGTGGATGGTTTCATTCAGGGGATTTGGCGGTTACTCATCCCGATGGATATATAAAGATTCAAGATAGGTCTAAGGATATTATCATTTCAGGAGGAGAAAACATTTCTTCAATTGAAATAGAAAATACTATTGCAAAACACTCAGCAGTATCATTAGCAGCTGTTGTTGCTAAACCAGATGAAAAATGGGGAGAAACACCGTGTGCATTCGTTGAGTTAATTGAAGATAAACCTGCAACAGAAAAAGATATAATAGATTTTTGCAGAGAAACACTGGCAGGATTTAAGCTTCCTAAAAAAGTTGTATTTTGTGAATTACCCAAGACGTCAACAGGAAAAATTCAAAAATTTGAACTTAGAAAAAAAGTCAAGGACCTAAGTTGATTTTTGAAATAGATAGCAAAAAAGTTTTTGTTTCAGATGCAGGTCAAGGCATTGATAAAAAAAAAGAAACTATAGTTTTACTTCATGGAAGTGGCCTTTCACACATTGTTTGGTCTTTAACTGAGCAGTATTTATCAAATCAAAATTATAATGTTTTATCAATCGACCTACCAGGACACGGTAATTCTGATGGAACAAGTTTAAAATCAATAGAAGAAATTTCTAACTGGTTAGAAAAAGTTTTTAACAAATTAAATATTTCCAACATAACAATAATTGGGCACTCACAAGGTTGTCTAGAAGCACTTGAATATTGTTCTAAATATTCAAAAAGAGTTAAGAGAGTAGTGTTTGTTGGTGGGTCATATAGAATGCCAGTTAATCAAGACCTAATTGATCTTGCAGAAGATGGTGATAATCAAGCAGTTATATTAATGATGAAATGGAGTTATGAGAATTCTAAGAAATTTATTGGAGGTAATCCTGTAAAAAAAATTATTCGTTCTCCAAGAGATATTAAAGAAATTTTAGCTATTGATCTTGTGGCTTGTAATAATTATAAAAATGGACCAGAGGCTCTAAAGTCAATAAATTGTCCCACATTATTTATATTTGGTGAGTTAGATAAGATGGTTAACCTTGAAAAAGGTATGAAATTTGCTGAACTTATTCCTAATTCAGAAACTCATGTAATAAAAGATTGTGGACACATGATTATGTTTGAAAAATCTTTTGAAATGAGAGAAAAGATCTCTGAATTTTTAAAAAAATGAAAAATTTTTCAATAGCAAAATCTAGAAGATTAAGAAGCACTCCTTATACTTCAAGAATAGAGAAACAAGGAGTAACGGCATACACAATTTATAATCACATGTTGTTACCAGCTGCTTTTGGTTCAATAGAAGATAGCTACAAGCATTTAAAAGAACATGTTCAGATATGGGATGTTGCAGCAGAAAGACAAGTAGAAATATCAGGAAAAGACTCGGCAAGGTTAGTACAATTGATGACATGTCGAGATTTATCAAAGTCTAAAATAGGCAGATGTTATTATTGTCCAATAATAGATGAAAATGGAAATTTAGTTAATGATCCAGTTATTTTAAAATTAAATAAAAATAAATGGTGGATATCAATAGCAGACTCAGATGTAATTTTTTTTGCAAAAGGTTTAGCATCAGGACATAGATTTGACGTTAAAATTATAGAACCAGTAGTTGATATAATGGCAATACAAGGTCCAAAATCATTTGCATTAATGGAAAAAGTTTTTGGAAAAAAAATTACTGAATTAAAATTTTTTGGATTTGATTACTTTGATTTTGAAGGAACTAAACATTTAATAGCAAGATCGGGATGGTCTAAGCAAGGTGGGTACGAAGTTTATGTTCAAAATACAGAGTCAGGACAAAAATTATATGATCATCTTTTTAAAGTTGGAAAAGAATTTAATGTAGGACCAGGGTGTCCTAATTTAATAGAGAGAATTGAGAGTGCACTACTTTCTTATGGCAATGATTTTGATAACAATGATAATCCATTTGAATGTGGTTTTGATCAATATGTTAGTTTAGATAGTGATGTGATTTTTTTAGGAAAAGAAAAATTAAAACAAGTAAAATTAAAAGGACCCCAGAAAAAACTAATGGGAGTTAAAATTGATACAAAAGAAGTAAGTCTTACAGGATCAAAAAATCTATATGATGAAAATAGTAATATAATTGGTGAATTAAGATCAGCTTGCTATTCACCTCATTTTCAAATGGTTATAGGTATAGCAATGATCCATAAGTCTCACTGGAAAGAATCTCAAGCCTTTAAAATTCAAATAAATGATAATACCTTTAACGGAAACGTTTGCGATTTACCCTTCATCTAGTATAAAAGTTAGAGAATATCATGAATATAGCAATTGTAGGAGCCACAGGAAATGTTGGAAGAAAAACGCTTGAGATTTTAGAGCGGAAAAACCTTCCTATTAAAGAGCTATATTTAGTTGCCTCACTTAAAAGTGCAGGACAGAAAGTAACTTTTAAAGGTAAGAAACTCGAAGTTTTTAATCTTGAAACATTTGATTTTTCAAAAGTAAAAATTACCTTTTTTGCTGCTGGAAGTGCAATTGCTGAAAAATATGCCAAAAAAGCTGCCAAACATTCAATAGTAATTGATAATTCTAGCTTTTTTAGAATGGACCCAGATGTCCCTTTAATTGTTCCACAAGTAAATGCAGAAGCAGTTAAAAGTATGAAAAAAAATATAATAGCAAATCCCAATTGTTCTACTGCACAATTAGTAATTGTTCTAAAACCATTACATGATTTATTTAAAGTCAAAAGAATAGTTGTTTCTACTTATCAGTCAGTATCTGGTGGAGGAAAAGCCCCTATGGATGAATTGATCGATCAAACAAAACTATTTTTAGAAAACAAATCTATTAAGTCAAAAAATTTTACAAAGCAAATAGCATTTAACGCTATTCCACATATAGACGTCTTTGCTGATGATGGTTATACAAAAGAAGAGTTAAAAATGACTAACGAAACTAAAAAAATTTTAGATCAAAATATAGAACTAACAGCAACTTGTGTACGAATTCCAGTTTTAGTTTCTCATGCTGAATCAGTAAATATTCAATTCAAAAAACCATTTTCTATTGAAAAAGTTAAAGAAGCTTTAAATAAAGCAGATGGATGTGAGATTTATGACTCTAGAAAAGATGGTGGATATAGCACACCAGTTGAAGCAACTGGTAAAGACGAAACATTTATTTCAAGAATTAGAGAAGATAAAACTAATGAAAATACATTAAATCTTTGGATAGTTTCTGATAATCTTCTTAGAGGAGCGGCCTTGAACTCTGTAGAAATTGCCGAAACATTAATTAAATATAATTTATATGGAAAATAATAATCCTTTATCACCACATATTCAGGTTTATAGGTGGCACATATCCTCTTTAGTTTCTATTTCTCATAGAATTACTGGGATAGTAAATATATCTTCTATAACAGTTATTTGTTTCTGGATTTTTTCACTATTGTTAGGAGAATCTAATTACGACTTAACAAAATTATTTTTACAATCTATTTTTGGAAAATTTATTATTATTTGTTTAACTTGGTCTTTTAGTTTTCAAACACTAAGTGAAATAAGACATCTTATAATGGATCTTGGTTATGGTTTTGAGTTAAAGACAACAAAACTTACAGGATTATTAGTTATTTTTGGGTCTATTTTTTTAACTATTCTACTTTATTTATCAGGAAGGAACTTTATTTAAGATGAATTCTGTAACAAAAAAATGGATGTTCATGAAAATCAGTTCAGCAATTCTCATACCTTTAATGCTCTGGTTCATTCTAAACCTAATTTCAATCTATGATAAAGATTATATTGATATTGTTAATTTTTTTTCTGGCCAACCATCAAAAACTTTAGTTTATTTAATGCTTATATTTGCTTATTTTTTCTCTGCTTTAAGCATTAGTGAGGTATTTGAGGACTATATTCAAGACGAAAAAATCAAAAATGCCGCAAACAAAGTACTCAATATTTTTGCTATAATAATCCCATTAATCACAATTATTGTAATATTAAATTTAAACTAATGAGCTCATATAAAATAATAGATCATGAATACGATGTAATAGTACTTGGGGCTGGAGGATCTGGTCTGAGAGCAGCTGTTGGTTTAAGTGAAGCTGGTTTAAAAACAGCGTGTATTTCAAAAGTTTTTCCAACAAGAAGCCACACTTCTGCAGCTCAAGGAGGCATATCGGCATCGTTAGGAAATATGGGCGAAGATGACTGGCGTTGGCACATGTATGATACTGTCAAAGGTGCGGACTGGCTTGGTGACCAAGATAGTATAGAATATCTTTGTAAAGAAGCTCCTGCAGCGGTTATTGAATTAGAAAAATATGGAGTTCCATTTAGTAGAACAGAAGATGGAAAAATTTATCAAAGACCTTTTGGAGGTATGACAAAAAATTATGGAAATGGAATAGTACAGAGAACTTGTGCAGCAGCTGATAGAACTGGACATGCAATTCTTCATACACTTTATGGACAAGCACTTAAACACAATACAGAATTTTTTATAGAATACTTTGCTTTAGATTTATTAATGAAGGATGGAGAATGTAAGGGTTTAATAGCATGGAATTTAAATGATGGAACAATTCATAGGTTTAGAGCTCACACAACTATAATTGCAACAGGTGGATATGGTAAAGTTTATTATTCTGCAACATCAGCTCACACTTGTACAGGCGATGGAAATGCAATGGTATTAAGAGCAGGGCTTCCATTACAGGATATGGAGTTCGTTCAATTTCATCCAACAGGAATTTATGGGCATGGAACATTAATTTCAGAGGGAGTTAGAGGGGAAGGTGGATACTTAGTAAATTCCAAAGGAGAAAGATTTATGGAAAGATATGCTCCCAATGCTAAAGATTTAGCATCTCGAGATGTAGTAAGTAGATCAATGTCAATAGAAATTAATGAAGGTAGAGGTGTGGGCAAAGATAAAGACCATGTTCTTTTAAATTTAAGCCACCTAGATAAAAAAGTAATTGCAGAAAGACTTCCTGGAATCTCAGATGCTGCAAGATTATTTGCCGATGTGGATGTAACAAAAGATCCAATACCTGTTGTTCCAACAGTTCACTATAATATGGGGGGAATTCCAACAAATTACAAAGCTGAAGTTTTAACAGTTAATGGTTCTGAAAAAACTGTGCCAGGGTTAATGGCTATTGGTGAGGCGGCATGTGTTTCAGTTCATGGAGCTAACAGATTAGGTTCTAACTCTTTGATAGATTTGGTGGTGTTTGGAAGAGCAGCTGCAAAAAGAGCAGCAGAGCTAGTTAAGCCAGGAACACCTCATGAAGACATAGGAGAATTTGAAACAGAAAAATGTTTAGAAAGATTTGATAAACTTAGAAATTCTAATGGAGAAAATAGTACTGCCGAATTGAGACTTGCGATGCAAAAAACTATGCAATCAAAATGTGCAGTTTTTAGAACAGAAAAAACTCTTAAAGAAGGTGTTTCTGAAATCAGAAAAACATATGAGGATATGGAATCTATTTCTGTTAAGGATAAATCATTAGTTTTTAATACAGATTTAGTTGAAACTCTAGAATTTGACAACCTTATTCGTCAAGCAATTACTACAATGGATTCAGCATATAATAGAAAAGAAAGTAGAGGAGCTCATGCAAGAGAAGATTATCCAAAGAGAGATGATAAAAAATTTATGCAACATACTCTTTCATGGTGCAATGGAAAAGAAACAAAAATTAGCTATAGACCAGTTCATAAAACAACTTTAACAAATGAAGTACAATATTTTCCTCCACAAGAGCGAGTATATTAATGGTTCAAATAAATTTACCTAAAAACTCAGAAGTTAAAAAAGGAATTTTTTATAAAGATAAAACTGGTTCCAAAAATATTAGAAAAGTAAATGTATATAGATGGAATCCTAGTTCAGGTGAGAATCCAAGAGTAGACTCATACGAAGTTGATATGGATAATTGCCCTTCAAAAGTTTTAGATGTTTTAAATAAAATTAAAAATGAAATTGATCCATCTTTAGCTTATAGAAGATCTTGTGCTCATGGTGTTTGTGGTTCATGTGCAATGAATATGGACGGAAAAAATGGTTTAGCATGCACAAAACCTCATGCAGAAATAGATGGAGATATTAATATTTATCCATTACCTCATTTAAAAGTTAAAAAAGATCTAATAGGTGATTTGAGTGGGTTATATAAACAGTATGAGTCAATTGAGCCTTGGCTAAAAACAAATCAAAAAGTTGAAAATACTGAAATACTACAAACCAAAGAAGATAGAAAAAAGTTAGACGGTGCCTATGAGTGTATTATGTGTGCGTGTTGCTCAACATCTTGTCCAAGTTATTGGTGGAATGGTGATAAGTATTTAGGTCCTGCTGTTTTACTTCAAGCTTATAGATGGATAGTAGATAGTAGAGACGATGAAAGAAAAACAAGATTAAAAAAAGTAGCTGATGAACTTAAGTTATACAGATGTCATACTATTATGAATTGTACAAGTGCGTGCCCAAAAGGACTGAATCCAGCAAAAGCAATAGCAGAACTAAAAAAAATGCTAGTTACAGCCAATGTTTAATCAATTATTTTAATAATAATAGACTAATATTATATTTTGATTTAAAAGACCCTATTCATGAACGTATTAGAACATTTTGTTGGTGGTAGGCTTATTTCAGGCTCATCTGATAGAAAAAGTAAAGTCTTCAACCCAGCTACTGGGGAGCAAGAGTCCGAGGTAAGGTTGGCTAGTAAAGAGGACCTTGATCAAACAGTTGAAATTGCAAAAAAAGCTTTTGAAACATGGTCTTTAAAACCTGCTCTTCAAAGAGCAAGAGTAATGTTTAAATTTAAAGAACTGATAGAAAAAAATGCTGATGAACTTACAAAATTAATAGTTTCTGAACATGGAAAAGTTTATGAAGATGCTAAAGGATCTCTAACAAGGGGACTAGAAGTGGTAGAGTTTGCTTGTGGAATTCCAAATCTTCTTAAAGGAGAATTTTCAGAAAATGTTGGAACAAGTGTTGATAGCTGGTCTATGCGTCAACCACTTGGAGTAGTAGCCGGTATTACACCATTCAATTTTCCAGCAATGGTGCCTATGTGGATGTTCCCTTTAGCTATCGCATGTGGAAATACATTTATTTTAAAACCATCTGAAAAAGATCCGTCATGTCCATTAAGATTAGCTGAACTTTTAAAAGAAGCAGGTCTTCCAGATGGAGTTTTTAATGTTGTTAATGGAGATAAAGAATCAGTTGATGCAATTTTAACAAACAAAGATATTAAAGCAGTAAGTTTTGTAGGATCGACACCAATTGCAAAATATATTTATGAAAATTCAGCTAAAAATGAAAAAAGAGTTCAAGCACTAGGTGGAGCAAAAAATCATTTAGTTGTGATGCCTGATTGTGATCTTGATGGTGCGGTAAACGGTTTAATGGGAGCAGCATACGGATCTGCTGGTGAAAGATGCATGGCTCAATCAGTAGCAGTAGCTGTTGGAGACATAGCAGATGATTTAGTTTTGCGTTTGTCAAAAAAAGCTGAGGCATTAAAAGTAGGCCCTGGTATGGACAAGGCATCTGAGATGGGGCCGTTAGTTACTAAAGAACATTTAGAAAAAGTAAAAAGTTATGTTGATTTAGGCGTTAAAGAAGGAGCGAAGCTAGTTGTCGATGGAAGAAACATAAAACTTCAAGGTTATGAAAAAGGCTTTTTCATAGGAGGATGCTTGTTTGACAATGTTCAAAAAGATATGAGAATTTATAAAGAAGAAATATTTGGTCCAGTTTTATCTGTCATAAGAGTTAAAACTTTTGAAGAAGCGACTAAGTTGATCAATGACCATGAGTATGGAAATGGAGTAAGCATTTATACCAGAGATGGTGATGCAGGTAGAACTTTTGCAAGTAAAATTCAAGTTGGAATGGTTGGGATTAACGTTCCAATACCAGTGCCAATGGCCTTTCATAGCTTTGGTGGATGGAAAAGATCATTATTTGGAGATAGCGCGATGCATGGCACGGAGGGAATTAAATTTTATACAAAACTTAAAACAGTAACATCAAGATGGCCTTCTGGAATAAGATCTAATGCAGAATTTGTCATGCCAACAATGAAATAAGGAAAAACAATGAAAAAAATATCTTTAATAGGAGCGGGTCAAATAGGTGGAACTTTAGCTCATTTAATAGGTTTAAAAGAGCTAGTTAATGAAGTTGTTATGTTTGACGTTGCTAGAGGTATAGCTAAAGGAAAAGCTTTAGATATAGCTCAATCTTCATCTGTGGACGGTTTTAATGTAAAATTTTCAGGAACAGATAATTATAATGATATTAAAGGATCTGATGTAATAATTATTACTGCTGGAGTTCCAAGAAAACCAGGAATGAGCAGAGACGATTTATTAGGTATTAATCTAAAAATAATTAAACAAGTAGCTGAAGGTATAAAAAAAAATGCACCAGAGGCTTTTGTTATATGTATTACAAATCCACTTGATGTTATGGTGATGGCATTTCAAAAATTTTCTGGCTTGCCAGCAAATAAAGTTGTTGGAATGGCTGGTATTTTAGATAGCTCAAGATTTAAATTATTTTTATCAGAAGAGTTGAATGTTCCTGTAAAAGAAATAGACGCTATGGTAATGGGAGGTCATGGAGATACAATGGTTCCAATGCCAAGATTTACAAAAGTTTCTGGGAAACCTTTATTAGATTTATTAAAAGAGGGAAAAATATCTCAAGAAAGATTAGAAGAAATTAATCAGAGAACTAGAGATGGTGGTGCTGAGATTGTTAAGTATCTAGAAAAAGGATCAGCATTTTATGCTCCTGCAGCATCAGGCGTTCAAATGGCAGAAGCATATTTAAAAGATGAAAAAAAATTATTACCTTGTGCCATCCAATTAAATGGAGAATATGGTGTTAGCAATGTTTATGCTGGTGTGCCAGTAATAATTGGAAAAGATGGTGTAGAAAAAATAGAACAAATAGATTTAGACGAAAAAGAAAAAAAAGAATTTATACATTCAATTGATGCTGTTAAAGCTCTCTGGGAATCAGCTTCTAAAATAGATCCAGATCTTTCTAAATAATGAATATTCACGAGCATCAAGCTAAAAAAATTCTAAAAGAATATGGTGCAGTTGTTCCAGAAGGAATTTTTGCTTTAAATGTAGAGGAGTTAGTTGAAAAAGCGAAATCTTTGAAAACTGAAAAATTTGTTTTAAAGGCGCAAATTCATGCTGGTGGAAGAGGTAAAGCTGGGGGTATTAAAATTTTAAATACTATAGAGGAATTAAAAGTAGCAGCAAAAGAATTATTGGGTAAAACTCTTATAACACATCAAACAGGTCCGCAGGGTAGAGAAGTTAAAAGACTTTATGTAGAGGAATCTTCAAATATAGAAAAAGAATTTTATTTATCTTGTTTAGTTGATAGAGTGAGCTCAAAAATTGCATTCATATCAAGTGATCAGGGTGGAATGGATATTGAAGATGTTGCAAATAAAACGCCAGACAAAATTATAACAACTAAAGTCGAAATTGGTGATGAGATTTCAGACATAGATTGCGAAAAAATAATTAAAATATTTAATTTGATTGGTGATGCCAAAAAACAAGCAATATTGCTGATAAAATCACTATATAGAATGTTTATTAGCACCGATTCTAATATGGTTGAGGTTAATCCATTAATACTGACTAAAGAAAAAAAAATTATATGTTTAGATGCAAAAGTAAACTTTGACTCTAACGCTTTATTTAAACATCCAGAAATTATGGAGCTAAGAGATTTAAATGAAGAAGATCCAACAGAAATAGAAGCCAGCAAACATGATCTTGCCTATATAAAGCTTGATGGAAGTATTGGTTGTATGGTTAATGGAGCAGGATTAGCTATGGCAACAATGGACATTATTAAGTTATACGGAGAAGAACCTGCTAATTTTTTGGATGTAGGTGGTGGCGCTTCAAAAGAAAAAGTTTCAGCTGCGCTTAAGATAATTCTTTCAGATAAAAATGTTAAAGGAATTCTAATTAATATTTTTGGTGGAATAATGAGGTGTGATGTGCTTGCACAAGGAGTCGTAGACGCAGCTAAAGAAATTAATATAAATGTTCCTTTAGTTGTTAGACTAGCTGGCACGAACTTTAAAGAGGGGAAAGAAATTTTAGATAATTCAGGGTTAAAATTAATTTCTGCAGAAAATTTAGATGATGCTGCTAAAAAAATAGTTGAGGCAATAAAATAGAATGTCTGTGTTAGTAAATAAAAATACAAAAGTTATTTGCCAAGGATTTACAGGCAAACATGGAGAATTTCATTCCAAACAAGCAATTGAATATGGAACTAACTTAGTAGGCGGTGTAACACCTAATAAGGGAGGTCAAAAGCATCTTGATAGACCTGTCTTTAATACTGTGGCTGAAGCAAAATCAGTAGTTGGAGCTGATGCAACAATGATCTATGTACCAGCAAAATTTGCAGGAGCTGCAATAATTGAAGCAATAGAAGCATCAGTAGAACTTATAGTATGTATTACCGAAGGTATTCCAATACAGGATATGCTTAGAGTTAAACAAAAATTGAATAATTCAAAAAGTAGATTAATAGGACCAAATTGCCCAGGAATAATTACTCCTAATGAATGCAAAATTGGAATTATGCCTGGAAATATTCATAAAAAAGGCTCTGTAGGAATTGTGTCACGATCTGGAACTTTAACTTATGAGGCTGTTGCACAAACAACTGAAAATGGATTAGGACAATCAACCTGCATAGGAATTGGTGGTGACCCAATTAATGGAACAAATTTTATTGATTGTTTAGATCTATTTTTAAATGATGAAGAAACCAAATCCATCCTAATGATAGGAGAAATTGGGGGGGTCAGCTGAAGAAGAAGCTGCAGAATTCGTAAAAAGTCATAAAATACAAAAACCAATAGTTGGCTTTGTGGCTGGAATAACTGCACCTCCAGGACGAAGAATGGGCCATGCTGGAGCCATAATTTCAGGAGGTAAGGGTGGAGCAGAGGATAAGATTAAAAAGATGGAAGAATGTGGGATTACTATTGCTAAATCTCCATCTGAGTTAGGAAAAACATTATTTAATAAATTGTCTAATTGAAAAATACTTTTCAGATATTATATTAATTAAATAGATGTCTTCATCAAAAAACCAAGAATTCGAAAAAACTTCATTTCTTAATAAGTCTAATAGTGCATTTATAGAACAAATGTATTTAAAATTTATTAACAAAGATAAGGATCTACCAGAAAGTTGGTCAAACTATTTTGAGGAAATAGGAGATGAATTAAATATTATTGTTAAAGAAATTAATGGTCCATCATGGGGATCCACAAAGATAAAATTAGATATAGACGAACTTCAAAAAAAAATTGATCAAGAAGGAAAAAATTCTTTTAAAACCTCCACTGAGATAAATATTAGTCAAAAAAATCTATCCAGATCCAATGAAGATTCAATCAAAGCTGTTTCGATGATAAGGTCTTATCGACAAAGAGGTCATTTAATTGCAAAACTTGATCCATTAAGTCTGCTGAAATCAGATTATTTGGAAGAACTTCACCCTGAGTCTTTTGGATTTAAAAAAAAAGATTATGAAAAAAAGATCTATTTAGGTGGTGTTATTAATAAAAAAGACTCAAGTATCAAAGAAATATTAGGATTTTTAAAAAAAACATACTGTGGGCCAATAGGGTATGAATACATGCATATACAAAATCCAACTGAAAGAAAATGGTTTAGAGATAGAATTGAAAAATCTGAAGATGATATGAGTTTTACAAAAAATGGCAAAGAAGCTATTTTAAATAAATTAATACAGGCTGAAGGTTTTGAAAAATTTCTACATAAAAAATATGTAGGTACAAAAAGATTCGGATTAGATGGTGCAGAAAGTTTAATTCCAGCTTTAGAACAAATAATTAAAATTGGAGGTCAATCAAAAATTAAAGAAGTTAAAATTGGTATGTCTCATAGAGGTAGGTTAAATGTATTAGCAAACGTATTACAAAAATCATATAAAAGAATATTTAATGAATTTGCTGGAGAATTTAGCTCATCAACAGAAGAGGGTGCTGGAGATGTTAAATATCATTTAGGAGCATCTTCAAATAGGGAGTTTGACGGAAATTCTGTACATGTAAGTTTGACAGATAACCCATCTCATCTAGAAGCAGTTAACCCTGTTGTTTTAGGTCAAACGAGAGCAAAACAATTTTTTCATAAGGATAAAGCAAGAAATAAAGTTATACCAATCTTGATACATGGTGATGCAGCTTTTGCAGGGCAGGGCGTAGTTGCAGAATGTTTTGCTATGTCAGGTTTACCAGGACACAATACTGGAGGAACAGTCCATATTATTGTGAATAACCAGATAGGATTTACAACGAGCCCTAGGTTTGCACGATCTTCACCCTATCCATCAGATGTAGCAAAAATGGTAGATGCTCCAATAATTCATGCTAATGGAGATGATCCAGAGGCTGTAGTTTATGCTACCAGGATAGCTACTGAATTTAGGTTAAAATTTAATCGAGATGTAGTGATAGATTTAATTTGTTACAGGAGATTTGGTCATAATGAAGGAGACGAACCATCATTTACACAACCACTAATGTATGACAAAATTAGATCTCATCCGTCACCAGTTAAAGTCTATGGAAATAAGCTGGTTGAAGATCAAGTTATTACGAAAAGTGATTTAGAAAATTTAATTAATAAATTTAAAAATTTACTTGACGACCAGTTTAAAAATGCAAAAGATTATAAACCTAAAATCGAATGGTTTGAAGGTACATGGTCAGCATATAAACCTGAAAAAGGAAAAGATAAAAGAGGTATAACTGGAGCAGATACTAAAAAACTTATAGAAATTTCTGAAAAAATAAACCTTTCATCAGAAAAATTAAATTTGCATAAAACAATTATTAAAATACTAAAGAAGAGAAAAGAAGCTGTTAAAAGTGAGTCTAATATAGATTGGGCAACAGCAGAAGCTTTGGCATTCGGATCTTTGTTAGAAGAAGGATATCCTGTGAGACTAGTTGGTCAAGATTCTGGCAGAGGAACATTTAGTCAGAGGCATTCAGTCTTAAGAAATCAAAAAGATAATAGCCGTTATGTTCCCTTAAATAATATATCTAATAATCAAAAACAATTTGAAGTGATTGATAGTTTTTTATCAGAGTTAGCAGTTCTTGGTTTTGAGTATGGATATAGTTTAGTAGAGCCAAACACACTTACAATTTGGGAAGCACAATTTGGAGATTTTGCTAATGGAGCTCAAGTTGTAATTGATCAATTTATTGCATCAGGTGAAAGAAAATGGAGAAGAGCCTCCGGTATAGTACTGTTATTACCTCATGGTTATGAAGGTCAGGGACCAGAACATTCATCTGCAAGATTAGAAAGATTTTTACAATTATGTGCAAACGACAACATGCAAGTAATGAACTGTACTACTCCAGCGAATTATTTTCATGCATTGAGAAGACAAATGCATAGAGACTTTAGAAAACCATTAATTATGATGACACCAAAATCTTTATTGAGAAATAAATATTGTGTTTCAAATCTAGAAGATTTTAATAAAGAAAATTCATTTCATAGAATACTATGGGATCATGCTGTAGACCCAAAAACAAAAGATTTTATAAAGTTGAAGAAAAATTCAGAAATAAAAAAAGTAATATTATGCTCTGGAAAAGTTTATTTTGATTTATTGGAAGCTAGAGAGAAATTTGATAAAAACGATGTAATTTTTTTTAGAATTGAGCAATTATATCCATTTCCAGCAAAATCCCTTGTTAAAGAACTTAAACCGTACGCTAAAAAAGCTAAATTTTATTGGTGCCAAGAAGAGCCAAAAAATATGGGAGCATGGTTTTCAGTGAGAGATTATATCCAATGGACATTAGAAACTATTAACGCTAATAATAATAAAATTTCTTATATAGGAAGAAGTCCAGATGCATCGCCTGCAACAGGGTATGCAAAAAGACACATTTCACAGCAACAAGAAATTATTAATAAGGTTTTTGAATAAAATGAATGAAAAAATTTTAGTACCAGTTTTAGGAGAAAGTATTACCGAAGCAACAGTTGCTAAATGGCTTAAAAAAGAAGGTGAATCTGTTAATGCAGATGAGGCAATTGTAGAGTTAGAAACTGATAAAGTTAACTTAGAAGTTCCATCTCCAATAGACGGAGTTTTATCTAAAATCAACTCTAACGATGGTGATACTGTTGAAGTTGGAGCATTGCTTGGTTCTGTTAGTCAGAATGGTACTCAAAACTCAGAACAAAAAAAAGAAGAAGAAATCGAACCTCAAAAAAAAGAAAGTAACGTTGTAAGTTTAGATATTGAAAAAAAAGAGCCAAAATTTTTTGAAGAAAAAATTGAAAACACAGAAACTTTAAAAGAAGAACCCCTAGTATTAACCAGCGAGGTTGATAAAGAATTTGAAACTAAAAGTAATGAAATATTTTCTCCAGCAGTAAGAAAAATTATTGTTGAAAATAAAATTGACTCAAAAAAAATTAGTGGTTCTGGAAAAGATGGTAGAATACTTAAAAGTGATTTGATTAGCATGATGGGAGTTAATCCTGAACCATCTGAAAGAAAAATAAAACATGGTCATGAAGAAAGAATAAAGATGACTCGACTCAGACAAACAATTGCTAAAAGACTAAAACAAGCACAAGAAAATGCTGCTTTATTAACCACATTTAATGAAGTTGATATGTCAGGGATAATGGATATGAGAAAAGAAAATCAAGAAGACTTTCAAAACAGATATGGAATTAAATTAGGTTTTATGTCTTTTTTTGTAAAAGCTTGTGTTACTGCATTGAAAACATTTCCATCTGTTAATGCTGAAATTGAGGGAGATGAAATTATATATAAAAACTATTACAATATAAGTTTTGCAGTAGGAACTGAAAAAGGACTAGTTGTTCCAGTACTAAGAGATTCAGATGAATTATCATTTGCTGAAATTGAAAAAAATATTAAGGCCATTTCCGAAAAGGCCAGAGATGGAAAGTTAACTATTGAAGATCTTCAAGGAGGAACTTTTACAATTAGCAATGGAGGAGTTTATGGCTCAATGTTATCGACACCAATATTAAATTTACCTCAATCTGGAGTATTAGGAATGCACAACATAGTAGAAAGACCAATGGTAGTTGATGGTGAAATTAAAATTAGGCCAATTATGTATCTTGCACTATCTTACGATCATAGAATTATTGATGGAAAAGAGTCAGTTTCATTCTTAAAAATGGTTAAAGAAAACTTAGAAGATCCAAGAAGGTTGTTTTTAAATATTTAGATGTCAGAAAAATTTCAAGTAGTTGTAATAGGTGGGGGTCCAGGGGGCTATGTGTGTGCAATACGATTAGCACAATTAGGTCTTAAAACTGCATGTATAGAATCTAGAGGATCATTAGGTGGAACCTGTTTGAATGTTGGGTGCATACCGTCTAAAAATTTATTAAATATTTCAGAGAACTATCTTAAAGCTCAAAATTTTTCTAAACTTGGGATAGAGGTTGGTGAGGTCAAACTTAACCTTGAAAAAATGATGAAAAATAAGGACAAAGCAGTAACTATTCTAACTAAAGGTGTGGAGTTTTTATTTAAAAAAAATAAAGTTACCTATTTTAAGGGCACAGGAAGTTTTCAATCAGTTAATAAAATTTCTATTTTAGATAATAAAAAAAAAGAAACAGTAATAGAAACTGAAAAAACTGTCATTAGCACAGGATCTGTTCCAGTGTCATTACCTGGAATTGAATTTGACGAAAAAATAATTGTTTCTTCAACTGGAGCCTTAACTTTAGAGGCTGTTCCTAAAAAAATGGTTGTAGTTGGTGGGGGATACATAGGATTAGAGATGGGCTCTGTTTGGTCTAGATTAGGTGCTGAAGTTCATGTAGTTGAATTTCTTGAAAATATAACACCAGGCATGGATAGAGAAGTGTCTATAGAATTTATGAAAATATTAAAGAAGCAAGGAATTAATTTTCATATGCAAACAAAAGTCGAGGGAATTAAAAAAGGTACTAAAGGTGCTACAGTCTCAACATCTGATAAAGATGGAAAAAAAGTCAATTTTGATTGCGACGTAGTTCTTATATCTGTTGGAAGAAAACCAAATACTAATAATTTAAAACTAAATAATATTGGTGTTGAATTAGATGAAAAGAAAAGAATTAAAACAGATAAAAATTTTCAAACAAATATAACTAACGTTTATGCAATTGGTGATGTAATAGATGGGCCGATGTTAGCCCATAAAGCTGAAGATGAAGGTATTGCCGTAGCCGAAAATATTGCAGGACAATCAGGTCACGTTAACTATGATATTATTCCAGGTGTTGTTTATACTTCGCCAGAAGTTGCCTCAATTGGAAAAACTGAAGAGGAGTTAAAAGAAGCAAATATAAAATATAAAATTGGCAAGTTTTCATTTATGGCAAACTCAAGAGCAAAAGCGATTGATGAGGCAGAAGGTTTTGTTAAAATCTTAGCTGATGAAAAAACAGATAGAGTTTTAGGAGCTCATCTTATCGGCCCTCATGCAGGAGAGCTAATAGGAGAAATTGGAGTTGCAATGGAATTTGGTGCAAGTGCTGAGGATATTGCAAGAACATGTCATGCACATCCAACATTTTCAGAAGCTGTAAAGGAAGCAGCTTTATCAGTAGATAAAAGAGCAATACACGCTTAAAATATTTTCATAGTATGGAGATATGAAAGTTCCAATTCTTATACCCAATATCTTTAATTATCCATTTACTTATGAGTCTGATTTAAAACTTAAAACAGGTGACTATGTTGTGGTACCATTTGGAAAATCTAAACTCACAGGGGTTGTTTGGGATGATTTTGAAAAAAAAAACAATAAAAATTTTGCAATTAAGAAAGTTTCAAAAAAGTTAGATGTTCCATCTTTAAAAAAAAATACTATTAAGTTTTTAAATTGGTTCTCAGAATACAACATGATCCCTAAAGGTATGGCTTTAAAGCTTCTATTGTTAAGTAGTAATGCTGTAGAGAAAATTTCAAGTGAATTGTATGAACAATATAAAATTGATATTAAAAGAAATAAGATTGAACTTTCAAAAGATCAAAAAAATTGTTTAAAAAAAATGAATGTTTCTAATCAAAAATTTAGAGTACACGTTTTGCAGGGTACTACTGGTTCTGGTAAAACCATGGTTTATTTTGAGGCTTTAAAAGAGATAATTAATAAGAGTTTTCAAGGGTTAATTCTATTACCAGAAATAGGATTAACAGGACAATTTCAAAATAAATTTATAGAATTTTTTGGATTCAAACCTGCTGTGTGGCACTCAGGTATTACAAAAAAAAATAAAGAAATTATTTGGAGTGGAATAGCAAATGATAAAATTAAAGTTGTAATTGGTGCTAGGTCCTCGCTGTTTTTACCTTTTAAAAAACTAGGATTAATCATTGTTGATGAAGAACATGATCAATCTTATAAGCAAGATGAAGGAGTAAGTTACAATGCAAGAGACATGGCAATTTCAAGAGCTTCCTTTGAAGATATTCCAATCAATTTAATAACAGCTGTTCCCTCTATTGAAACTTATGACAATATTAAAAAAGGCAAATATAGTTTATCAAAACTTGATCAAAGATATTTAAATGCATCTTTACCAAAATATGAAATAATTAATCTTAATAATTCAAAGCTAAAATCTCAATCTTGGATATCAAAAGAAACAATTGAAAAAGTAAAATTTCATCTTGAAAAAAAAGATCAAGTATTATTTTTTTTAAATAGAAGAGGTTTTTCACCTCATGTATTATGTAAAAAATGTTTTACTAGCTATTCATGTCCAAATTGTTCAATAAATTTAGTTTATCACAAAAATAAACAAAATTTATTATGTCACTACTGTGGATACAAAGCTTTACTAAATAGAGATTGCTCCAAAGAAGGAAAATGTGACTCTATTTTTAGTGGACCTGGAGTTGAAAGGATATCTGAAGAGGTAAAAAAAATTTTCCCCACCAAAGAAACAATTATATTTTCTAGCGATACAATGAACAAAAAAGGTTCAACGGACGTTTTAGAAAAAATTATAGATAATAAAATTCAAATTTTAATTGGAACCCAACTAATTTCAAAAGGATTCCATTTTCCAAGTTTAAATTGTATTGTTGTTGTTGATATTGATTTATCATCACAAGGTCATGACTTAAGGGGTGCAGAAAAGAATTTACAATTGTATCATCAACTTTCAGGTAGAGCAGGAAGAACAGGAAAGCCAGCAACTGTCTATTTTCAAACTTATAATTTAGATACTAAAATGATAACAGACATTACAAATAAAGATCCAGATATTTTTTTAGATAAAGAGCTTGAAATTCGAAGGGTAAACAATCTTCCACCATTTCAAAGATTTATTGCTTTAATAATTACAGGTAACAATGAAAAACAACTTGAAAAGGAAGCTTATAAATTTAAAGTTTTTATAGAAGATGCTGTTGAAGGTAAAGTTCTTGGACCTGTGAACGCTCCAATATTTAGGCTGAAAAGAAAGTTTAGAGTTAGACTTTTAGTTAGAGGTCAAAAATCTCTTAAAGTACAGAATTCGCTAGCCCGAACCATTGAAAAATTCAAATTTCCAGCAGGAATGAAACTAACAGTTGATGTTGACCCAATAAACTTCAATTAATGGAGAAAAAATAACACTTTTAGACAATGAGTGACTTGAAGAGCTCAGGGTCATATGTTAATTAAAACGGAATTTTACCAAATCTTCAATTATTAATAAGGACAAAAAATTGAGCAAAAATAAAGGTTTTTCAGAAACATCGGCAGGTAGATATTCATTGGCACTTTATGAATTAGCTGTAGAAGCTAATATGTTAAATGAAATTGAGGTTCATTCTACTTCAATTATTGATTTAATTACTGCTAGTGAAGATTTTAATTCTTTAATTAAAGATCCAACAAATGATAAAGTAGATCAGCTTAATGCTTTAAACAAAATTTCAAAACAATATAAATTAAATGAATTACTAAAAAAATTTTTAAGTTTTCTAATATCTAAAAGAAGATTCTTTTATGTAGATAAAATTTTAAAAAGTTTTGTTGAGACATGTTCAATTAAAAGAGGTGAATTAAAAGCAGAATTAACTTCTGCAAAAGATCTTACTGAAAATGAAATTAATAACATAAAAGAAGAATTAACTAAAAATTTTAGCTCAAAAATAAAATTAAACTACAAACATGATGCAAGTTTAATAGGAGGTTTAATTGTGCAAGTAGGAAGCACAATGGTAGACACTTCCATTAAAAATAAATTACAACAAATCGAAAATAGGATGATAGAGGCATAAATGGATATAAACCCATCAGAAGTAACAAAAATTTTAAAAGAGCAAATCAAAAAATTCGGTGATAAAGCAGAAGTAACTGAGGTTGGTCAAGTTTTATCAGTTGGTGATGGTATTGCCAGAGTATATGGACTAGATAATGTTCAAGCTGGGGAGATGGTAGAATTTTCTGACGGATCAAAAGGAATGGCTCTAAACTTAGAAAGTGAAAATGTTGGAGTTGTAATTTTTGGAGATGATAGAAAAATTAAAGAAGGTGATGTTGTTAAAAGAACAGGAAGTATCGTTGATACACCTGTTGGAAAGGATTTATTAGGAAGGGTTGTTGATGGACTAGGAAACCCAATTGATGGCAAAGGTGCATTGGATAAAGGAGTTAAAAGAAGTAGAGTTGAAGTAAAAGCTCCTGGAATCATTCCAAGACAATCTGTTAGTGAACCTATGCAAACAGGTTTAAAATCAATTGACAGTCTAGTTCCAGTTGGAAGAGGACAGCGTGAATTAATTATTGGTGACAGACAAACAGGAAAAACTGCAGTTGCTATTGATGCAATTATTAACCAAAAAAAAATAAATGAATCTGGTGATGAGAAACAAAAACTTTATTGTATATATGTCGCCATAGGTCAAAAAAGATCTACTGTTAGACAAATTCAAAAAACTTTAGAAGAAGCTGGTGCAATGGAATATACAACAATTGTAGCTGCGACAGCTTCAGATGCAGCGCCACTTCAATTCTTGGCCCCGTATACTGGATGTGCTATGGGTGAATACTTCAGAGATAACGGGATGCATGGATTAATCATTTATGATGATTTATCTAAGCAGGCTGTAGCTTATAGACAAATGTCACTTTTATTAAGAAGACCGCCAGGAAGAGAAGCTTATCCAGGAGATGTATTTTATCTACATAGCAGATTACTTGAAAGAGCTGCCAAGCTTAGCGATGAGCATGGTGGAGGATCATTAACGGCTCTTCCAATAATTGAAACACAAGGTGGAGACGTATCTGCATTTATTCCGACTAACGTTATATCAATTACCGATGGTCAAATATTTCTTGAAACAGAATTGTTTAACCAAGGAATTAGACCAGCAATTAATGTAGGTTTGTCTGTTTCTAGAGTTGGTTCTGCAGCACAAACAAAAGCAATGAAAAAAGTTTCTGGTTCAATGAAACTTGAGCTTGCTCAATATAGAGAAATGGCTGCCTTTGCACAATTTGGATCTGATTTAGATGCATCAACACAAAAACTTTTAAACAGAGGTTCAAAATTAACTGAACTTCTAAAACAAAAACAATATTCTCCTATGACAGTTGCCGAACAAGTAATTTCTGTTTTTTGCGGGGTTAAGGGTTATTTGGATGATGTAGAACTTAAAGATATTGCCGAGTTTGAGTCGAAGATTATTGAAAAGTGTAAATCTGAAAAACCAGAAATTTTAGAATCTGTTTTAAGTTCAGGCAAACTCGAGGAAGATACTGAAAAACTACTAGTTCAAGTAATAATAGAACTTAAGAAAAACTTTAATTCTTAATATATGGCTACATTAGACGACTTAAAAAAAAGAATAGCAAGTGTAAAGTCTACACAAAAAATTACCAAAGCCATGAAAATGGTTGCGGCCGCTAAACTTAGAAGAGCACAAGAGAATGCTGAAAAGGGAAGACCTTATTCTGAAAAAATGAATAATATTATTCTTAATTTATCTAATGGTATTTCTGATAAAGAAAATGCTCCTAAATTACTTTCTGGTACAGGTGAAGAGAAGGTTCATTTGTGCATTGTTTTAACATCAGACCGTGGTTTATGTGGTGGTTTTAATACAAATATTATTAAAAAAGCTAAAACATATTTTCAAAAAATATCTGATGATGGAAAAACTTTAAAGATTATTACCGTTGGATCCAAAGGCTATGATCAGTTAAAAAGAGCTTACAAGGATAATATTGTTGAAAAGGTATCATTCAAAGATTCAAAAACTATTAACTATATAGATGCTGAAAAAGTAGGAAAGATGATAATTGAAAATTTTGAAAAAAAAGAATTTGATGTGTGTACAATTTTTTATAATAAATTTAAAAATGTAATCACTCAAATACCCCAAGAACAACAAATAATTCCTTTAAAAAATTCTGAAGCAGAAGACAACTCCTCTGAGGATAATTATGAATTTGAACCGGATGAAGATGAAATTTTAAGCAATTTATTGCCTAAAAATATATCAACACAGATTTTTAAAGCAATGTTAGAAAATTCAGCTAGCGAGCAGGGCTCAAGAATGAGTGCAATGGATAATGCAACCCGTAACGCAGGTGAAATGGTTGACAAGCTTACTATTGAGTATAATAGAAGTCGTCAAGCAGCTATTACAAAAGAACTAATTGAAATCATATCAGGAGCGGAAAGTTTATAATTATGAGCAAAGGAAAAATCACACAGATCATTGGAGCAGTAGTAGATGTTAAATTTGATGGTGAATTACCAGAAATTTTATCAGCATTAGAGTGTAAAAATGGAGACAATAGATTAGTATTAGAAGTTGCTCAGCACCTTGGTGAATCAAGTGTTAGAACTATCGCAATGGATGCTACAGAGGGCCTAAAAAGAGGAGATGAAGTAACTGCAACAGGTGCTTCTATTCAAGTTCCAGTTGGACCAGAAACTTTAGGAAGAATTATAAATGTAATAGGTGAACCAATTGATGAAAAAGGTGAAGTTAAAACAAAAGAAAAGTGGCCAATTCATAGAGCAGCACCTGAGTTTAGTGAGCAATCAACTGAAACAGAAATTCTAGTTACTGGAATTAAAGTAGTTGATCTATTAGCACCATATGCCAAAGGTGGAAAAATTGGTTTATTTGGTGGTGCGGGTGTTGGTAAAACAGTGCTTATTATGGAATTAATTAACAACGTAGCAAAAGCACATGGTGGATTTTCTGTATTTGCTGGAGTTGGAGAAAGAACTAGAGAAGGAAATGATCTTTATCATGAAATGATAGACTCGGGAGTTATTAAGCCTGAGGGACCAGGATCAAAAGCAGCACTTGTGTATGGGCAAATGAATGAACCTCCAGGGGCGAGAGCAAGAGTTGCCTTAACAGGCTTAACTGTAGCTGAGTATTTTAGAGATCAAGAAGGACAAGATGTACTTTTCTTTGTTGACAATATCTTTAGATTTACCCAGGCAGGTTCAGAAGTTTCTGCGTTATTAGGTAGAATTCCTTCAGCTGTTGGGTATCAGCCTACACTTGCTACAGACATGGGTAACCTTCAAGAAAGAATCACAACAACTAATAAGGGATCAATTACATCTGTACAGGCGATTTATGTACCAGCAGATGACTTAACTGACCCGGCTCCCGCTACATCCTTTGCTCACCTAGATGCTACAACGGTGTTATCTAGACAAATAGCTGAAATTGGAATTTATCCTGCAGTAGACCCTTTAGATTCTACTTCTAGAATTTTAGATCCAAGAATAGTTGGTGACGAGCATTATAGAGTTGCTAGAGAAGTACAAAAAATTCTTCAAACTTATAAATCACTCCAAGATATTATTGCAATTTTGGGAATGGATGAGCTTTCGGAGGAAGATAAATTAACAGTAGCTAGAGCTCGTAAAATACAAAGATTCTTATCACAACCTTTCTTTGTTGCAGAAGTCTTTACTGGCTCTCCAGGAAAATTAGTAGATTTAGAGTCTACAATTAAAGGCTTTGCTGCAATATGTAATGGTGAGTATGATCATTTACCAGAAGCTGCATTTTATATGGTGGGTACAATTGAAGAAGCTGTAGAAAAAGCAGAAAAAATGGCGAAAGAAGCTGCCGCATAATGAGTGAAGAATTTAAAATAGAAATTGTAAACCCTGAAAAATCTTTTCTTTCAAAAGAAGATGTGACTGAAGTTGTTGTTCCAGCTTTTGAAGGAGAAATGGGAATTTTAAAAGATCATATTTCTATTATTTCATTCTTAAAGCCAGGTGTTATCAAGATTTTTTCTAAATCTGGAGAAGAAAATTATTATGTTGAAGATGGAATTGTTGAATTCAAAAATAATAACTTATCTGTGTTAACTAGTTCTATTTTTAATATCAAAGATATTGATAAAAATAAGATTAACGAATTACTCAAACAAGCAGAAGAGCAGTCCAAAAATTCAGAAATTTCAGATCAAAATAAATATTTGGTAGATCAAAAAATTGATGTTTTAAAAACAATTAATTAATAATTTTTTTTACTTTTTCTTTAACCTCTTCATATACATGTAACTTAAAATCTACAACTAGGTCAGTTATATTTTCAAGATCAATCCATTTCCAATCACAAAACTCTGGATGTTTAGTATTAATATCAATTTCATTATCTTTTCCCATAAATTTCATTAAAAACCATTTTTGCTCTTGGCCTCTGTATTTTCCTTTCCAAATAATGCCTAATAAATTTTTTGGCAACTCATATGTAATTAATCCATCAAGCTTTTTGATTAGTTGCACGTTACTTATACTAGTCTCTTCTTCTAGCTCTCTAAAAGCAGCAGTTAAGTAATCTTCATCCTTATCAACACCTCCTTGAGGCATTTGCCAAAAATTTTTTTGGTTATCTATTCTCTTTGCAACAAAAACTTTATTATTTTTATTTAATAAAACAATTCCAACTCCACTTCTAAGGGGTAGTTTAAATTCTTTTTTCATTTAACCGTTAAGAAGTTTTAAAGCAAAGTTTAATTGGTTATCTGTTTCTGTATTTAATTTGAAATTATCAGAACTTTCTATAATTTCTATATCGGGTGTTACACCCACTTCAGAAATAGACTTGCCAGAAGGAAGATAATATTTTGCAATTGTTAGCCTGATGGCACCATTATTTTTTAATGGAATTATAGACTGCACAGAGCCCTTACCATAGCTGTTCTCTCCAAGTATAATTGCTCTTTTGTGATCTTTTAAAGCCCCAGCTACTATTTCCGATGCAGAGGCAGACCCATAATTAATAAGTACTACTAATGTTTTTCCATTAGTTATGTCTCCTTTTTTTGCAAACCATTTCCTATTTTCTGAAACTTTTCTACTTTTAGTAGATACAATTTCACCATTTTCTAAAAAAAAATCTGAAATCTTAATTGCTTGAGAAAGCAAACCTCCAGGGTTATTTCTTAAATCTAGAATATATCCCTTTAAGCTTTCATTTTTATTTAATTTATCAATTTTTTTTTTTATTTGTTGACTACTGTTATCATTAAAAGAAGTAAGTCGTAGGTAACCAATATTATTATTAATTAATTTAGATTTAACGGATTGAACTTCAATAATCTCTCTAGTTATATCAAGGATTAACGCTTTTTTTACTCCAATTCTTCTTACCGTTATTTCAATACTTGAACCCACGGGTCCTCGCATCAACTCAACAGCTTCCATCAATGACTTTCCTTGTACCTGTGAATTATTAATTTTTACAATATAATCTCCAGCTTTAATTCCAGCTTTTGACGCTGGTGAGTTATCAATAGGAGAAATTACTTTTACTACACCTGCTTCCATCCCAACTTCAATTCCAAGTCCACCAAATTCACCACTAGTTTCAGTTTGCATATTCTCAAAACTTTCAGGTGTCATGTAAGCAGAATAAGGGTCAAGAGACTGCAGCAACCCATTAATTGCTGAGTCCATAATTTTAGATTGATCCACATCGTCAACGTATTCTTTATTAATCTTTTCGAGAACTTCCCCAAATATATCTATCTTTTTATAAATATTATTTTCACAATAAACTTTTGTAATAGTAGATAGTAAAATAACAAAACAAATTATTAATTTTTTTATCATATTTATATTATTAATTTTTCTTTTGGAATTAGCTCTGACCACATTTTTTCAAGTTCATAAAATTTTCTTTTTTCAGGATTGAAAATATGAATAATTAAATCGATACCATCAACTAATTTCCAGTCTCCACTTTCTTTTCCCTCTATTTTTGAATTGTTTATTCCATTGGCTTTTAATTTTTCCAATACCTGTTCTGATAAAGCCTGAATATGTCTTGATGATGTCCCACTTGCTATAATCATATAGTCTGCCATTGAACTTTTATTTTTGAGGTCTATCGATATTATATCTAAAGCTTTATTGGAATCTAAAGTTTCCAATATGATGCTTTTAAGATCTGTATTTTTTTCCATCAATTAAATAAACCTTATCAAATTTTTCTTAATTGAGAAGATGAAATATTAACTTTCTTAAAATTAACAAATGTTAAGCTTTTATTATTTGTTTTTTTAAAGGTAATTGATTTTAAGGACTTGGTTTTATACCCTTGACGATCAAACACAAGAATAGAACATTTTTTTATAATAGATTTCCATTTATACCAT
>JAOHCJ010000073.1 GCA_028095445.1 Candidatus Pelagibacter sp. | reverse complement strand
GCTTATTATGCCTAAAAGCAAAATGCAAAATATTAAAACAAAGTCTAATCTTCTTACTTTCTGTATTAAAGATAATTGGGTGTTAAATGAAGAGTGTATCATTTATGTTTTTAATTCAAGATTATTTTTAAATTCTTCTCTAATTTTGTGTCTATCTATAATTAATTTAAAAAGTTTTTTTGCAATAGGTGCTGCAGTAGAACTGCCAGATCCTCCATGTTCAATAATAATACTAAGTGCATATCTTGGGTTTTTATATGGACCAAACGCAATATATAATGCATGATCTCTTTCATTATAGGGGATATCAACAGTTTTTAATTCTAGCTCTCGTTGTTTTTCTGTAATTCTTTTTACTTGAGAAGTTCCAGTTTTGCCTGCAAATTGATATTTTGGGTCTTTAATTCTTGATGAATAAGATGTGCCTCTTACTTCATTAGTTGAAGCAAACATTGACTGTAAAATAAACTTAACATTTTCAGGGTTTCTATACAGGGGTTCATGTTTTTTTTCTTTTACCAAATTCAATAATTCATCTCGAGCTTCTAATAAACCATCTTTTGTTTCTTGTGAGGCCTTATAGTTTTTTTCCATATAGTTCTTTATCTCTTCTGCTGTTTCTTGATCTGCCTCTGATACTATTTTTGGATAAATTCTATAACCTCCATTTGCAAGCTGAGCTGTCATTAAACATAATTGTAATGGAGTAGTTTGTATGTACCCTTGCCCAATTCCAGTTATTAACGTTTCTCCTATAACCCAACCTTTTCCTAGGTTATCTTTTTTCCATTGAGTGTCTGGTACTAAACCTTTTTTTTCATTATTATATGTTTTATTTAAAACTTTTTCGCCTAATCCAAATTTAATAGCTGTTTCTTTTAAGCGGTCAACTCCAAGCTTTCTTGCAATTTCATAAAAATAAGTGTCACAAGATTGTTTCATTGCATCTCTTAAATTAACTACTCCATGACCTTTTTTCTTCCAACAATGATATGTTTCCCCATACATTTCTGTTTTTCCTGTGCAGTTCACTTTAAAATTTGTTGAGACGATATCATTTTCTAATGCTGAAAGAGCAACTATTGGCTTAATTGTTGAGCCAGGTGAATATAATCCTGATAAAGTTTTGTTGACCAGTGGTTTTAAGGGGTTATTTCTGATCAATTCCCAATCATCATGATTAATTCCAAAAAGAAATAGATTGGGGTCAAAAGTTGGTGAAGAATGCATGGCTATTATTTCACCTGTATAGATATCCATGACACTTATAGATCCAGCTACATTTTTTATTAATTGAGAACATAGTTTTTGAATTTCAGTATCTAAAGTTAACCTTATATCTTTTCCTTTAACTCCTTCTTTATAATCAATCTGATTAATTCTTTTACCATATGCATTCACTTCATATCTTTGAATTCCATTAGTTCCAATTAATTCATCTTCATATGTTTTTTCTAAACCAGTTTTTCCTACCTTTAGACCTGGTACATGACTTCTTTTAATTGACTCATTGTTTAAAATATCATTTTCACTAGCTTCACTAACATAGCCAAGCACATGGGTATAATTGTCTTTAAATGGATAGTCTCGAGAAACTGATAAAACTGGCTTTGCACCAGTCAATTCATGTAAGTAATAATTGATTTTAGTAAACTGTTCCCAGGTTAAATTTTCGGAAACAACCAACGTTTCCCAAGATTTTTGAGTATTTTTTTTTTTTATAATCTTATTATACTCACTATCGCTAATTTGTAATATTTCTTTTAATCTTAACATTAAATACTTAAAATTTTCAACTTGCTCTGGAACAACATGCAATTGATATACTTTTAGATTTCCAGCTATAATGTTTCCAAAATAATCTAAAAATTTTCCTCTTACTGGAGGCAATCGCCATTCTCGTAATCTATTTTTATCTGAAAGTGTTGAGTATTTTTTATTTTCAGTGATTTGTAATGAAAAAAGTCTACCTATTATCACTGTAAACACAACTATTTTAGCTGCACCGATAATAAACATTCTTCTGTTTATTGTTTGCAGTTTCTTGCCACTAAAATCTTGGTTTTGCATTATCATTTACCTAAAAAGATTTGTTTTAATTTATTAAATAATAATGAA
>JAOHCJ010000072.1 GCA_028095445.1 Candidatus Pelagibacter sp. | reverse complement strand
AAAGATGTTAAACAATTAGATAAAAATATATTTTATAAGCATGAAAATGTTAATGGCCGTGGCGATATTTCAAAAATTAAAATGTTTAAAAAAAATATTTATCTTGTGGATGAAAGCTATAATTCAAATCCACTTTCGTTACGTTCTGCTCTAGAGAACTTTGATAGCATCAATGTAAATAATTCAAAAAAACATATTATTCTTGGTGATATGCTTGAGTTAGGTAGACATTCAAAAAAATTACATATAGCAATTAGTAAAAATATTAATGATACATCAATAAACAATATAAACGTTATTGGAAAATATATAAAGTATACATATAAAAATCTTCATAATAGGAAAAAAGGCTTAATTTTAAAATCGAAATTAGAAATAATTAATTTGATTAAAAGCAATATAAATAATAATGATTATTTAATGATTAAAGGATCTAATTCTACGGGACTTAATAAAATAACCAATGATATAAAAGCTGGTAAAATTTATGCTTTATAGTCTTATTTTAGATTTAATAGATCAATACTCATTCCTTAATGTATTTAAATATCTTACATTTAGAACAGGTTTAGCAATGTTCACATCTATGTTGGTGGTTTTATTAGTTGGAACACCCTTTATTAATTTTTTTTCAGCACGACAAATTTTAGACCCAATAAGGGAAGATGGACCTTCAGATCACATAGTAAAAAAAATAGGTACTCCAACAATGGGTGGAGTATTAATACTTTTAGGTTTATTTTTTGGAATACTTTTGTGGGGGGATTTATCAAATGTTTATATTTGGTTTTTGCTCTTTATTGTCACGACTTTTGGTATGCTTGGAGCGTATGATGATTATAAAAAAATTAAATTTAAAAATTCATCTGGTATTTCTTTTAAATTTAAGATTGTTTCACAAATAGTGATAGCAATATTAGGAGTATTAATGATAAGTCATTTTTCAAATAATAATGGATTAACGAATTTATATTTCCCATTTTTTAAAAATTTGATAATAAATTTAGGTTGGTTTTTTATACCATTTTCTGTTTTTATAATCGTAGGTTCTTCTAATGCTGTGAATTTAACTGATGGACTAGATGGTCTGGCAACCGTTCCTGTTATACTAGTTGCTGGATGTTTTGCTTTTATAAGCTATGTAACTGGAAATATTGTTTTTTCTGAATATTTACAAATACCTTATATAGAGGGCATGGGAGAAGTTTCTGTATTTTGTGGATCAATCATTGGAGCTTGTTTGGGTTTTTTATGGTTTAACGCACCTCCAGCTAAAATATTTATGGGTGACACAGGATCATTGGCACTTGGAGGATCTCTTGGAGCAATTGGAATAATTACAAAACATGAAATTGTTTTAGCAATTACTGGGGGACTTTTTGTATTAGAGGCCGTATCAGTTATCGTTCAAGTTGTGTCATTCAAACTAACGGGAAAAAGAGTATTTAGAATGGCACCCATACATCATCATTTTGAAAAAAAAGGTTGGGCAGAATCAACTGTAGTTATAAGATTTTGGATTATCTCAATAATCCTTGCAATGATTGGACTTGCGACTTTAAAACTAAGATAATGCTGAATATTAAAAATATCTTTTTTAAAAAAAAGATTTTAATTTATGGAATTGGTAAAAGTGGTTTGTCTGCTTATAATTTTTTAAAAAAATCAACGCAGATACATATATACGATGATAATAAAATTTACTTTAACAACAATCAAATTAAAAAAGATTTAATCAAATTTAAAGAAATAATAAAAATAGATTTTGATCATATAATAGTTAGCCCAGGCATTAACATAAGAAAATGTAAACTTAGTGGGTTTTTAAAAAAAAATTCAAATAAAATAAAAACTGATTTAGACATTTTTATTAGTGTGTATGGAAATAACAAAAATGTGACTATTACAGGTACGAATGGTAAGTCAACTACAGCTAAAATGGTATATGAAGTTTTAAAACAAGAAAATATAGATGCAAGACTTGTTGGAAATATAGGAAATCCTATTTTGTTAGAAAAAAATATAACAAGTAAGACTGTTTTCATAATTGAAGCCTCTTCATATCAAATAGAATATAGTAAAAATTTCAAATGCAATATTGCAGCTATATTAAATATTTCACCAGATCATCTAGAGA
>JAOHCJ010000071.1 GCA_028095445.1 Candidatus Pelagibacter sp. | reverse complement strand
AACAGATTTAACAATTTTTTTAAATAAAGCTAAATTTACAAAAACAGATGAGCAGTTTATATTGCCTGATCCATTAAGTGACCCAATTGTTGAGCAACTTATAAAAAGAAGAACTGCAGAAACATATGAAGTAAAAGCTGGCGATTATATTCAAATAATAGATCCAGGTGGAAGACAGTGTTCAGATTTTTTAGCTTTTGATTCACATAAGTTAAATGATGGAATTGAAAGTATTATAGATGATAAAGCAACAAGAACTTTTATGGGTAGTGCTTATCCTGGGCCTGGTTTGTTTTCAAAGTTTTATGATAGTGATCATGAAGCGATGGTTGAAGTTGTAAGAGATACTGTTGGTAGACATGATACATTTAATCTTGCTTGTACTTCTAAATACTATGAAGACATGGGTTATATGGGTCATATCAATTGTACTGATAATTTTAATAAAGGCTTAAGAAGATATGATATTAATTCCCGAAAAAGTTGGTCGGCTATAAACCTTTTTTTTAATACTGCTATTAATGCAAACAATGTTGCAACTTTTGATGAACCTTGGTCAAGACCAGGAGATTATGTGTTATTTAGAGCTCTAAAAAATTTAACATGTGTATCTTCAGCTTGTCCATGTGATGTTGATGCTGCTAATGGCTGGAATCCAACTGATATATTTGTTAGAACTTATTCTAAAGAAAAAAAATATTCAAAAGCAATAGCATTTAGAATGAAAACAGACTCTGAACCCAAACTAACTCAAGAAACTGGTTTTCACAAAAAAACATCTGAACTAACAAGAAATTTTATTGAGTACAAAGGTTTTTGGTTGGCAAATAACTTCACTAATTCTGGAACCATAAAAGAATATACTGCTTGTAGAGAAAGTGCGATAGCAACTGATTTATCACCTCTTAGAAAATTTGAAATTTTAGGTCCTGATGCAGAAAACTTAATGCAATACACTTTGACTAGAAATGTTAAAAAATTATCTGTAGGCCAAGTTGTTTATACTGCCATGTGCTATGAAAATGGATGCATGCTTGATGATGGAACTTTGTTTAAAATGGGACAGGATAATTTTAGATGGATTGGTGGAGATGAATACAGTGGAGAATGGTTAAAAGAACAAGCAAAAAATAAAAATTATAAAGTTTGGATTAAATCTGCAACAGATCATATTCATAATATTGCTGTTCAAGGTCCAAATAGCAGAAAAATTTTAGAAAAGTTTGTTTGGACAGCTCCAATTCAACCATCAATTACTGAACTTGAATGGTTTAAGTTTAGTATCGCAAGAATAGATCACGAAACAGGTACTCCAATTATGGTTTCAAGAACAGGTTATACCGGTGAACTTGGCTATGAAATATGGTGTCATCCAAAAGATGCTTCTGAAGTTTGGGATAAAGTTTGGGATGCAGGAAAGGAATTTGATATCACTCCATTAGGTTTGGAAGCTTTAGATATGGTTCGTATTGAAGCTGGACTAATTTTTTATGGATATGAGTTTGACGATCAAACAGATCCCTTTGAAGCAGGAATTGGTTTTACTGTTCCACTAAAAACTAAAGAAGATGACTTCATAGGTAAAGAAGAGTTAATAAAAAGAAAGGCAAACCCACAAAAAAAATTAGTTGGTTTAGAATTAGTTGGCCATGAGCCGGCTGTTAATGGAGACTGCGTTCATATAGGTCGTGGTCAAATAGGTGTAATAACTAGTGGAATGCTATCACCAAAACTTGGAAAAAATATTGCACTTTGTAAAATCGATGTAAAGTATTCTGAGATAGGAACAGAAGTTGAAATTGGAAAACTTGATGGTCATCAAAAAAGAATTGGTGCAAAAGTTGTTTCTTTTCCTTTCTATGACCCTACAAAGTCAAGAGTTAGAGCTTAAGGATGCCTGATAACAGCAAAGATCTTTTAAATTTTTGGGAGGACCAGATGAAACAGTCTCATACTTCAAGTAACTATTTCTTTAGAAAATCACCCTCTCATTATCACATGATGCTTTTGGTGATGTCTGCCTACAAACACAATGAAAAATTATCTGTTGAAGGACTAAAAACAAAGTTATTCAAAACTTCAAGACCAAAATCTGCTTTAATAATTAATGAAGCATGTGAAAAAGGATTCTTTCGCCTTGAAAAA
>JAOHCJ010000069.1 GCA_028095445.1 Candidatus Pelagibacter sp. | reverse complement strand
CATTTTTAGGCATTTATTAAATTTTGTAAGTTTTTAAAAGTTTTACCAGACAATATATGTAATCTTGCTGAATCATAAGCATCTTTAAATATAAAATTTTTTTCTGCAACCATAAGTCCTGCTGCTGCATTTAAGCAAACAGCTTTTGAGAAATCATTATCTTCACCTTTAAATATATCTAACATTTTGCTTGCATTAAACTGAGCATCATCACCTAATAAATCTTCAAATTTATTTGCACCAATATTTAATTCTTTAGGATCAATAATTATTTCTGAAATCTCACCATTTTTTAATTGGACTATATTTGTTTTTGCATAAGGAGATATTTCGTCTAAACCATCTTCACTATTTACAATCCAGGCAAATTTAATATCTAATTTTTTTATTGCTTGGGCAAAAATTTTTAATAATTTTTTATCAAAAACACCAATAACTTGTCTATCAACTAGAGCAGGGCTGCTTAGTGGTCCGATCATATTAAATATTGTTCTTTTACCTATTTTTTTTCTAGTTGGTCCAACGAACTTCATCGCGCTATGATAGTTTTGTGCAAACATAAAACCAAAGTTATATTTATTAATTTGTTCTTCTATATCTTTTGGTTCTAAATCAATTTTAAAGTTTAAAGCTTCCAAAACATCGCCTGATCCACATTTAGAAGAAACAGCTTTATTACCGTGTTTAGCTACTTTAACACCCATACTTGATAATAATAATGCTGAAGCGGTAGAGATATTTAATGTATTCATACCATCTCCGCCTGTACCACAAGTGTCAATACAATCTTTAACATTAACTCTTTTAGACTTATTTCTTAACACATAAACCCCTCCAGCAATTTCATCTGAAACTTCACCTTTTGTCGAAAGCAGGGTTAAAAAATCAAATATTTCCTCATTTGAGGCTTTACCGTCCATTAATATTTTAAAGGCAGCTTTACTTTCATCAAACGTTAAATCTTGTTTATTTTTTAGCTTTTTTAAAATTTTTTCCATTAGTTTTTGTAATTTATAAAATTTTCTAATATTTTTATACCAAGTGTTGTTTTTATACTTTCAGGGTGAAATTGAACACCATGAATGTTGTATTTTTTATGTTTTACACCCATAATCAATCCATCATTTGTTTCAGCGGTAATCTCAAGTTCACTTGAAAGTGTTTTTTTATCAATAATTAAGCTGTGATATCTTGTAGCTTCAAATTTAGAAGGAAGATTTTTCAATATACCAATTTTTTTAGATTTTATTACACTTGTTTTTCCATGCATTAGTTTTTTTAGCTTGAATTATTTTTGAACCAAATACTTGACCAATAACTTGATGACCTAAGCACACACCTAATATTGGAATTTTTTTGTATAAAGATTTTACTATCTTGATACAATTTCCTGATTGATTTGGATTACCAGGGCCTGGTGAAATAACAATTCTATTATACTTATTTTTTATTATTTGTTTATCAGAAATTTTATCATTTCTAATTACTTCAACGTCAATCCCTAATGAAGATAAGTAGTGATATAAGTTAAATGTAAAACTATCGTAGTTATCTATTAATATAATTTTCATTATTTTAGAGCATTCATTAACGCTTTTGCTTTATTGACAGTTTCTTCATATTCTTTAATTGGTTTGCTATCAGCAACAATACCTGCACCAGCCTGAACATAAAATTTTTTATCTTTTGCAACTGCAGTTCTTAGGGCAATGCAGGTATCAAATTCACCATTTGCAGAAAAGTAACCAATACCACCAGCATAAACTTTTCTTCTTGTTGTCTCTAGTTCATCAATAATTTCCATAGCTCTAATTTTAGGTGCACCAGAAACTGTTCCTGCTGGAAAACCAGCAAGCAGAGATTTAAATTTTGAAAATTTTTTATTATAAACTCCCATCACATTAGAAACTATATGCATAACATGAGAGTATTTTTCAATCATAAAACTCTCTGTAACTTTAATAGAACCAATTTTAGAAACTTTACCGGCATCATTCCTACCTAAATCAAGCAACATTAAATGTTCTGAAAGTTCTTTTTTATCCTGCAATAAATCCTTTGCAAAAAAATTATCCTCTTTAGAATTTCTACCTCTAGGTCTAGTTCCTGCTATTGGTCTAACTGTAATATTATTATCTCTTAATCTAACTAGAATTTCAGGGCTAGCTCCTATTATTTGAAAATCATCAAAATTAAAAAAATACATAAATGGAGAGGGGTTAGTGACTCTAAGTTTTTTATAAATTTCTAATGGTTTTTTAGATAGTTTTGCTTCAAATCTCTGACTT
>JAOHCJ010000007.1 GCA_028095445.1 Candidatus Pelagibacter sp. | reverse complement strand
CAATAATAAAGTGACCTTGAATAAATTTTCCATTAAACTCAATGGCATTTACTTTAAATGAAATGAAAAGAATAATTATAATAAATTTAGTTATTTTGCTGTCCATCCACCATCAACCAGTAAAGAAGTTCCAGTAATCATTGATGCAGCATCTGAAGCAAGAAATACTACTGATGATGCTATTTCAGATAATTCAGCAAATCGACCCAAAGGGATATTATTAAGTGTTTCTCTCTTAAACTTTTTGTTTTTTAAAAATTTTTTAGTCATTGGTGTTACTACAAAGGTAGGACAAACAGTATTTACTCTAATATTGTATTTAGCTAGATCAATAGCCATTCCTTTTGTTAAACCTTCTAAGCCCCATTTGTTCATATTATATACACTTCTAATTGGTCCGCCAACATGTCCCATTTGTGATGACATATTTATAATTGCACCACCTATTTTTCTTCTATTTTTATCTTTTATCATTTTAAGAGAACATAGTTGAGCAAGATTAAATGTAGCGATTGTATTAATTTTAACTAGATGTTCCATATTTTTGGTCTTAACTTTTGTAAAATGTTCTGGAATATTATTCCCAGCATTGTTTACTAAAATATCTATTTTTTTTTGTTTATTTATAATAGATTTTATTTGTTCGTAATCTGTAATATCACAAACATAAGATTTACTTGTTGATTTAAATTTTTTTATTGTTTTACTTACATTATCTAAGTCTTTTTTAGTTCTACTTATAATGATTAAATTTGCCCCTGCCTCAGCAAGAGCTATAGCGCAAGCTCTACCTAGCCCTTTACCTGCACCTGACACTATTGCCGTTTTGTTTTTTAAATTATATTTTTTTAAGTACATTATATTAAAGTTTTGAGATCTGTATAAATTAACTCTATAGCAACAATTAGTATAGCGAATAAACCAACCCAAGCAATCCACTTATAATCATTAATCCATTTTGATATTAAATTAGCAGCCGTAGCCATAAGTACGATTGATAGAACTAATCCAAAAATTAATAAAAAATAATGATCTCCTGCAGCACCTGCAACACCCAAGACATTGTCTAAACTCATTGTAAAATCTGCCAATAAAACCGTCCATATGGCCTTTATGAAGCTTGAGTTGTCTACTTTAATATTTTCTTCATTACTTTGACCTTTTATTACATCAACATAAAGTTTATAAACAATATAAAGTAATAATAAACCACCCACTAATCTTAACCCGGTAATTTGAAGTAAATATGCAGTTAATAATGTTAAGATAATTCTTAAAATTATTGCACCTCCAATTCCCCAAAAAATTACTTTTTTTCTTTGTTCTACTGGAAACTTAGAGGCAACCATTCCAATTATAATTGCATTATCTCCAGCTAAAACTAAATCTATGAAGATTATTTGAGTTAATATTGCTAACTGTTCAGCACCAAGTAAATCTGTAAACATTAGTTGTTTAATATCATATCAGCACCTTTTTCGGCAATCATTATTGTTGGTGCATTTGTGTTTCCAGAAGTAATGTTAGGCATCACTGAGGCATCAATGACTCTTAAATTTTCAATCCCATGAACCTTTAATTCAAATGATACAACAGAATTCTCATCATTACCCATTTTACAAGTCCCAACTGGATGAAATATAGTTTGAGCATAATTACTTCCTGCTTTAACTAATTCTTCATCATCTTGAATATTAATACCAGGTCTAAATTCCTCTGGTTCATATTTTTTAAATTCATTGCTTTCTAAAACAATTTTTCTAATCAATTTTAAGCCAGCTGCAGCAACTTTTCGGTCCTCAGAGGTTGAAAGATAATTCATTTTTATTTTTGGGTTTATTCTACTATCTTTACTTTCAATATTTATTTCACCTTTACTTGTTGGTCTAATGTTTGCAACAGTAGGAGTGAATGCTGCAAACTTATGTAAATTTGAGCCACCTAGTCTATCTGTACTAATAGGCTGAACATGAAATTGTAAATTTGGGGTTTCTCTGGATGTATCGCTTTTAGCAAACCCACAAAGTTGACTAGCACCCATAGTCATTGGACCTTTTCTAAAAAAAACATATTCCATACCAATCATTAATTTACCAACTAAACTATTAATTTTTTTATTTAAAGTTTCAATATTTTTTACTTTGTAAACAGGTCTAAACATTAAGTGATCTTGTAAATTTTTGCCAACTCCAACTAAATCTTTTACAACTTCAATTCCAAGTTTAGTAAGTTTTTTTGCCTCTCCAATTCCAGAAGTTTGAAGTATTTGAGCAGATCCAATGGATCCAGCACTTAATATTATTTCTCTATTAGCTTTTATTGTAAAAGACTGATTATCTTTCCAATATGAAACACTTGTAGCTTTATTATTTTTAAAGTTTATTTTTTCTACGTGACATTTTGTTATAATTTTTAAATTTTTTCGATCTTTAATTGGATTTAAATATCCAACAGCAGCACTACATCTTAAGCCATTTTTTTCTGTTACTTGAAAATATCCACAGCCATGATTATTACCTTTATTAAAGTCATCTACTTTTGGAATACCAACTTCTGTAGCTGCATTCATGAAAGCATCTAATATAGGTAACTTTATTCTTTGATCTGAAACAGATAAAGGGCCATCAATACCATGAAATTCACTTTTACCTCTTTCTTGATTTTCAGCTTTTAAAAAGTAAGGAAGAACATCATTCCAGCTCCAACCTTTGTTTCCTAATTGGCGCCAAATATCATAATCTTGTTCTTGTCCTCTAACATAAAGAAGACCATTTATAGATGAACTACCCCCAAGTGTTTTCCCTCTTGGATATGGTATTGATCTATTCTCCATTGTTTCGTCGGGTTCTGTTTTATAACACCAATCTGTTTTAGGATTGTGCATTGTCTTATAATATCCAACTGGAATATGTATCCAAGGATAAGAATCTTTTCCTCCAGCTTCTATTAAAATAACTTTATTATTAGGATTTTGAGTTAATCTATTAGCAAGAACACAGCCTGCAGAACCTGCTCCAATAATAATATAATCAAAATTTTCCATTAGTTTAGAATGTTTATATTAGTTAAATAGAAAAATTCTAGTGTTACCAACACTTATAATACTAAGTTTTTGCATATTAGCTCTTGTTTTAGATTTATTTATTTGAGAAGGTACTTTTTTTAAAAAAACATAATGAGAGGGAAATATATAATATGAAAAAAATCATATCATTAGTTGTGGGAACTCTTCTTTTAACTGTCATGACAGTTACAGGAGCAAATTCTGCACAAACTCTTAAGTGCCAAACTGTAATTAGTGCAAAAGCTGATGAAGTGAAAATGTTAAAAGATTTCACTGACACAGTAACTGAACTAACAGAAGGCTCACTTAAGTTCGAAATTATGCCAGCAGGATCAGTAGTTGGTGTTAAAGAAACTTTAGATGCAGTTGATAAAGGATTAATTGATTGTGGATTTGCTTGGACTCACTATTGGTCAGGCGATCATCCAGCAGCTATGTTATTTGGTTCGCCAGTAGCAGGTGCAGGTGTTGGTATTGATAATATCGCATTTTTATCTTGGTTCCAGTATGGTGGTGGTAAAGAACTTTACGACCAACTATGGACTGAGATGGGAAGAGACATCAAAGGATTTATGTTACAACCAGTAGGCCCTGAAGCTTTAGGTTGGTTTAAAGAGCCAATTAATAGTATGGCAGACTTTAGAAAGTACAAGTTCAGAACTCCTCCAGGAATTCCAGGACAAACTTATAAAGATATTGGTGTAGCTTCTGTTGCAATGGGTGGTGGAGATATTCTACCAGCTCTTGAAGCAGGAACAATTGATGCTGCTGAATGGTGTTGTCCTAAGCCGGACATGACATTTGGTTTTCAGAAAGTTCTAAAACATTACTACCTACAAGGTCTTCACCAAGTAGTAGTAAATGCTGACTTCTACATTACAGGCTCTAAGTACAAAAAAATGTCTGCTTTAGAGAAGAAAGCTTTAGAAGTTGCTGCAAATGCATCTTTATCAAAATCAATGAGTTACAGAATATACGAAAACGGAAAAGCTCTTGCAGAGTTAACTGGAAAACATGGTGTAATTTTACATGATACTCCAGCTGACTACTTCCCAGCGTATATGGCAGCAGCAAAAGCAGCTTTAGAAAAGAATGCTGCAGAGAATAAATTCTTTGCTAAAGTATGGCAGTCTCAAAAAGACTTTGCTGATATCGCTGTACCTTTCTGGTCTGGATCTCAAATGTCTAATGCTAAGCTAGGAATGGCTCACGCAGCTACATTAAAGTAGTATTTAGATAAAAATAATTATAACTGAAGCGAACTTAACTGTTCGCTTTAGTTTTTTTTTAAAATTTTATTATGGCAAACGAACCAGGTAAACTAGATATCTCAGATGAAATGATAGCCGAAAGGCGAGGTGGTTCAGGACCAATGCCTAAAGATATGCCTAGATGGATGGCATTAACTATTACAAAAATTGATCTAGCAAATAAGTGGATTGGTAATGTGGTTTGCTGGATAGTAATACCCTTAACTTTCACCATGGTCTACGAGGTTTTGGCAAGAAAGCTTTTTAATGCTCCAACAATGTGGGCTTATGATATGAGTAGATTTTTCTATGGTGCACTATTTATGCTAGGTGCTGGTTATGCTTTGTCAAAAGGTGTTCATATAAGAGCTGATTTTTTATATAGAAATTTCAAAACTAAAAATCAAGGTAGAATAGATTTTTGGTTATACCTCTTATTTTATTTTCCAGGATTAACTGTATTTTTATATATGTCTACTGGCTTTCTACAGGAGTCAATTATGAGAGGTGAAAAAGGAATGGACACAGCTTGGATGCCATATATGTGGCCTATAAAAGCTTGTCTATGGTTAGGGATAGTATTTTTATTGGTCCAAGGAATATCAGAGTTGCTTAAAAGTTATTGGGCTGCCACTAAAGGTAAATGGCCTGGAGAAGAAGGGTAATGTTAGCAGAATTAATTGATCCGGCTATTTTAGGATTCATACTTATCGGGGTAATGCTTTTTTCTATATTTGTTGGTTTTCCAATATCATTTACATTAATCTTTTTGGGATTTGTATTTGGTTATTTAGGATTTGGTAAGTTAGTATTTTATTTAATGACCTTGCAATTTTCAATGGTCATGACAGAACAAACCCTCGCTGCAGTTCCACTCTTTGTTTTTATGGGAATAATGATGGAGCAAGCTGGGTTAATGGAAAGATTATTTTCTGCATTTCAATTAATGTTAGCTAAAGTAAGAGGCTCTTTATATTATGCTGTTTTATTTGTTTCTGTAGTTTTTGCTGCAGCAACAGGGATTGTTGGTGCATCAGTCACGATACTTGGGATTATGGCTGCAAAATCAATGAACAAATCTGGTTATAATGTTAGATTAGCAGCAGGTACAATTACAGCTGGCGGAACTTTAGGTATACTAATTCCCCCAAGCATTATGCTTGTTGTAATGGGTCCTATAATGGAAATTCCAGTAACTGATTTATTTGCAGCAGCTATTATTCCAGGAATATTATTAGCAACTCTTTATGCCGCTTACACAACAATTAGATGTTGGATTGATCCAAGTTTAGGTCCAGTTTTACCTCCAGAATTAAGAGCAACCAGTGTAAAGGCAGTTTGGATTGAGTTCTTTTTAGGTTTAGTTCCACCAGCAGCATTAGTATTTGCTGCATTAGGTAGTATTTTATTTGGTTTTGCTACACCTACAGAAGCAGCTGGCTGTGGTGCAATGGGATCTTTACTTTTAGCTTTAGCTTACAGAAAACTAACTCTTAAAAAATTACAAGATGCTTTAGTTAAAACTTTAGAAATTTCAGCACTTATAATGGTTTTGGTTGCAGCTTCAAATTTCTTTGGTGCGGTATTTTCAAGATTAGGTACACCAATGCTATTAACAGAATTCCTACTTGGGTTGGAGATGAATAGATATTTAATTTTAGCAATGATAATGGCTATGATTTTTCTTTTAGGTTGGCCATTAGAGTGGGTGCCAATAGTAATGATTATAGTTCCAATTATATTACCACTAGTTGAGGCGTTAGGTTTTAACTTAACTTGGTTTGCAATTCTTGTAGCTGTTAACCTCCAAACAGCTTGGCTCTCACCACCTGTAGCTTTATCCGCATATTTTTTAAAAGGAGTAGTTCCTGAATGGGATCTTAAGGATATCTATTATGGAATGATGCAATTTATGGTCATTCAAGTTATAGGTCTAATTTTAATCATAGTATTCCCGCAAATTGCTTTATGGTTACCTGCCTATCTATATGGACAGTAGAATTTATTAGTTTATTATAAAAATTGGTGAATCAAGAAAAATCAAAAAATAGCCTAATAAATTGGGAAATTGTATCCGTTAATCCAAATGATAAAAATTGGGACCGGAAAGATTTATTTTGTTTTTGGGGAATTAATATTCAAAGTATAATTGGTTTTTCCCTTATAGCCTCACTTTATCTTGTTTATGAATTAAATCTATTTGTAGTTTTATTTGGGACTTTGATAGCTTCTTTTTTAGTTTATATACTTGCTAACTTAATAGGAAAACCATCTCAAAAATATGGATTACCTTTTCCAGTTATTTTGAGAAGCTCTTTAGGAATTAAAGGAGCAAAGTACATTGCTCTTTTAAGAGGCACTGTTGGTATTTTTATGTTTGGTATTCAAACTTATTTTTTATCAAAAGCATTCACCTACTTGATAAGAATATTTATTTTTTCAATTGATAGTACAATACTTGATCAAGATATTTTTTTAATTTTTCTTTTAGGCTTAAATATTATTGACTGGATATCATTTATTTTTGCTCTTTTGTTACAAGTATTTTTATTTAGTAAAAGTCATAAATTTAATAGAACAATAATAAGTTTTTCTGCAATAGCAGTTTACTCTGGAATGCTATTATTTTTTCTAGTGGTACTGCTTCTCGATGTTAAATTTGTGTTTCAATCCTTTAGTGACATCTTCAAATTTAATAATATTTTTGATAAGAGTAATGTAGTTCCATTAATTACTGTTACAGGGACTATTTTTGCTTACTTCTCTCTTGTAATTGTTAACTATGGAGATTTTAGTAGGTATGTAAAAAATGAAAATGAACTTAATAAAGGTAATCTAAGTCTTATTTTAAATTTAATTATCTTTTCTTTTTTTGCTGTTTTTATTGTCATAGGTGCAGATGTTTTTCTAAATAAAAATTTGGAAAATATGGAAAGAATTTTAACAAATCCTACTGACATTATTGGAAAAGCAAATAATATTAAAATTACTACACTAGCTTTACTTTTTATAGTATTTGCATCTTCTTCAACAAATTTGATTGCAAACTATATACCTGCACAAAATTCTCTTTTAAATTTTTTTCCAACAAAGCTAAATTTAAAAACAACAGCCATAACTATTATGTTTTTGGGATTTTTTGTTGGTATCTTCTGGCTTCCATTATTAAGTCAAATTGGAATTTTATCTTTTATAGATACAGCAGCTTCTTTTTTTGGTCCTATTTTTGGAGTTGTAGTTATTGATTATTACTTTATTAAAAAAAAGAATTTAAATAATAAAGATATATTTTCTTCAGAGGAAAATGGGGCGTATTTTTATTCAAATGGTTGGAACATAAAAGGTATCTACTCATTAGTTATAGGTTTTATCTTCTCAGCCTCAACAATATGGAATGAAAGTTTAATGAATTTACAAACTTTTTCTTGGTTGATTGGTATGTTTATCTCCTCTTTGACTTATTATTTATTAGCTAGTAAATAACTCTATGAATAATTTTGATTTAATACATAAAAATGCAATTATAACTGGTGGAGCTCAAGGATTTGGATTTGATATTGCAAAAAGATTTTTAAATTCAGGAGCAAATGTTATTATTTGGGATATTGACGAAAAAGAATTAATTAAAGCTTCAAAAGAACTTAATAACACAAATCTTTCTTACAATGTTGTAGATGTTTCTGATTTTAAAATAGTCAAAGATACGGTTGATAAAATAGTTGAGTCTAATAAAATTGATATTTTGATTAATAATGCAGGAATCACTGGTTCTACTTCATCATTATGGGATTACGATGTTGAAGAATGGAATAAAATAATACAAATAAACTTAATGGGTACCTTTAACTGCTGTAAGTGCATTGTTCCAAATATGATTAAAAATAATTATGGTAGAATTGTCAATGTTGCATCTGTTGCTGGAAAAGACGGAAATGCAAATGCTAGTGCATATAGCTCTGCAAAAGCGGGAGTTATTGGACTAACAAAATCACTCGGCAAAGAGCTTGCAGATAAAAATATAGCTATTAATGCTGTTACCCCCGCTGGGGCTAAGACAAGAATTTTAGATCAAATGTCTAAGGAACACGTAGCAAGAATGCTCTCAAAAGTGCCAAGAGGAAGGTTTTTAGAGATAGAGGAATTTACTTCTTTAATTTGTTGGCTATCATCTGAAGAAAACTCTTTTTCAACAGCAGCTGTTTTTGACATTAGCGGCGGAAGATCTACTTATTAAGCTCTATTTTAACTTTATCTTGAAAAATTCTATTTTCTTTTGATATCACGGGTGCAAATAATATAATTGACCAATAAATCAAGAGTATAAATATAGAAAAAGATTTCATGTTTTGTATTTAGTCTCTAATATTGAGCTAAGAATGTTTAAAGTATGTTCAAATATTGTTTTTTTAAAAATAGTAGGTATATGATTAAAATATGTTTAAAAAAATTTTTATAAGTATCTTTCTATCTCTTCTTTTTTTTAAATTTGCTATGGCAGAAAAAACTGTTGTTTTTCAGTTTACTCAAGAGGAATATGAAAACTTACAAGTCAAAAAGGTTAAAGGTGAAACAACCTGGAATATTGGCAAAAATGAGAATGGTAATTTTATTAAAGCAGAAGCTGAAGGTAAGGGCTCAGGTTTAGGAAAAGAAATCAATATAGATTTATTAAAAACACCATTTATCAATATTACCTGGAAAGTAGAAAAAGATTTATCAGGCATAGTTGAAAACAGCAAAAAAGGGCATGATTATGCTGCAAGAGTTTTTGTTGTTAAGAAAACTGGCTCTACACCTTTATCTAATAGAGCTATTAATTATGTTTTTTCAAGTAATAGCGATGTTAATGATACTTGGCCCAGTCCTTATACAAAAAAATCCATAGATTACGTTTTAGCTACAACGAAAGAAAATTTAAATACCTGGGTTACTGTTAAAACAAATGTAAAAGAAGATTTTATGAAGCTTCACAATTTAAATGTAAAAAATTTATCAGGTATAGCAATAATGACAGATACGGATAATTCAAAGCTGAAAGCCATATCTTATTATCAGAATATCTATTTTTCTTCAGAATAACTTATTATATGCACGAAAATTTTAATCATAATGTTAAAGTTTATTATGAAGATACCGACTCAGGTGGAGTTGTTTACTACGCAAATTATTTAAAGTTTCTAGAAAGAGCACGAACAGAAGCTCTAGTTAGTCTTGGCTTCAGTAATAAAAAAATTAAAGAAGATTTTGGAGCATTGATAATCGTGAAATCCTGCAATATTGATTATAAAAAACCAGCTTATCTAGAAGATGAATTAAAGGTTAGATCTTTTGTTAAATCTATTACAAAAACTTCTTTTTTTATGAACCAATTTATAACCAAAGGTAATGAGGCAATAATAGAGGCTAAAGTGCATTTAGTATTTATTAATAGTCATGGCAAACCAATAAAAATACCAAATACACTTTTTGAGGATTTGAGACCTTACTTTTGTGAGAGTATTAAGCTTTAGAAATTTTTTTAGCTCTAATAAATAAGTTAGTCATCATTTTAAAGTTAACAATTTTTGTATTAACATTCCTTGGACTGGGATGATAGCTGGGGATGAGTGTTTTACCATCAGGTAAAGGGTATTTTTTGCCATGTTTGAATACTAATTTTTTATTAAACAAATAATTTTTTTTATAAAACTTTATACAATTATCAAATGCAACTTTACCCAAAGTTACAATAACTTTTAGTTGTTTAAGATTTATAATTTCATATTTAAAATATTCAGCACAATTATTTAACTCTTTATTAAGAGGTTTATCACCAGGCGGAACACACTTTAAGATATTAGTTATGTAAGCATTGTTTAGTTTTAGACCGTCATTAATATTTATTGATATATCTTGATTAGAAATATTTGCAGCTTTTAAACATTTAAATAGAAAATCGCCAGATTTATCACCTGTAAAAGCTCTACCGGTTCTTGTACCTCCATGCGCAGCTGGTGCAAGGCCAATTATCATCAGTTGAGCATTTGAGCTACCAAAACCTGTAACTGGTTTACCCCAGTATATTTCATTAACATTTTTTTTTCTTTTCGTTTTGGAAATTTTTTTACTAAAATTTATCAATCTTGGGCATTTTTTGCATTTAATTATTGAATTATTTAGTTTTTCAAATTTAATGTACATAAATGAAGATAATAAAATTTATATTAATTATATTTATATTGTTAACACATTCAATAAAAGCTAATTCAAAAGAATTATTGATTGAAGCTATTAAAGAAGGTGGAAAATTAATATTTATAAGACATGCATATGCACCAGGATCCGGAGATCCAGCTAACTTTAATATTAAAGATTGCTCAACACAAAGAAATTTAAACCAAGAAGGCAGAGATCAATCTATAGCTATAGGTTTGTCTTTTAAAAAGCACAAAATCCCTATTGAAAAAATTATTTCAAGCCAGTGGTGTCGTTGTAAAGAAACTGCACTAATAGCCTTTGGAGATAAATATGAAACTAATAGTTTTCTTAATTCATTTTATGAAGAAAGATTTTCTAATAATAAAGAAAATCATATCTTAGAATTAAAGAAATATATTGACAACTGGAGTGGCAAAAAAAATTTAGTATTTATTACACATTATGTTGTAATTTCTGAAGTGTTAAATGTTTACCCATCTTCAGGAGAGATTGTAATCTCTGATAAAAACTATAATGTGATAGGTAATTTAAACTCAGTTTTTTAAAATATGTCATCAAAGAGAGCAATGAAACAAGCACAAAAACAAGCTTTTGCAAAACATAAGAGCAATATTATTAATAGCAAGTTTGCTTCAAAAAAAGCAAATTTTTTGAATAAAGTTAATAAGAAGAATAAAAAAAATTAACTTTCTTTTTCAAAAATTTCTACTTTTTCACATGTAGATATTTTTGATACAGCAGACACATCATTAATTACAGTTTTTATATTAATAATAGGGTTATTTTTTTTAAACATTAATTGAGTATAAAATTGAGGATATCCAATTTTATCAGTCAATATTAAATCCTCATTTTGATAAATAAATCTTTCGATTGAATTTTCTTTTTTAATACTTAGGTCAGTAACACGATGTTTTTTGTATGTTTTATTGTCATATATGTAATTTCTAACCATTAATGATTTTTCAAAATCTAATATATATTCATTTTTAATAAAACCATCTTTGAGGCTTTTACATTTGCTCAAAATCATAATCTCAGAATTTAGATTTGAATTAATACTTAAAAAAACAATTGATAGAAAAAATATTCTTATTACAAATTTATTTTTTTTCATTTTTCTCACAATAAAAAAGCGCAATTAAAAAAATAATTGTCCATAAAAAAATTGACATTGTTTTAATGAGTGTTGTTTCAGGTCCCCAAATATCTAAAAAGAGAGCACCAATTATAACGCCAGCTATATATATGATTATTAATATTGTTAATTTATTCATTAAAATTATTTATTCTTTAACAAGGTTTTTTTAAATAAAGATATACCATTTTTAATCTTATATTGATAAGACTCTTCAAAACTTTCCAGTTGCCACCCAGTCAATCTTTTTTTTATTGTGTCAATATTAGTTGTTTTCCATTCTTCAGTTGTTTCGTCAAGTTTCCAATTTCTTTTTTCATCATCATTTCTACCACAACCATAACAATACCCTGTCTTAGGATCCATCTTACAAATGCTTATACATGGAGAAATGATCATTTTTTGTAAATTTTATATTAAATATAAATAATTATTAATATATTTTACAATTATTGTCATTGGACAAATTCATTCAATAATATATAAAACCTCATGATTTGTGGGCGAATGGCGGAATTGGTAGACGCGTCGGTCTTAGGAACCGATAGAGCAATCTGTGTAGGTTCGAGTCCTATTTCGCCTACCAATAAGAGAATATAATTATGAAAGTTACAGTAGAAAATAAAAAAGGCTTAAATAAAGATTTAAAAGTTTTCATAGATAAAAAAACTATGAACTCATATATGGATGAAAAATACAATGAAATCAAAGATACTGTAAACTTAAAAGGTTTTAGACCAGGAAAAGTCCCTAAAGAAATTTTAAAAAGGCAATTTGGTAAAGCAATCTTTGGTGAAGTATTAGATAAAGTATTAAAAGATACATCAACGAAAGCTTTACAAGAAAATAAAATTAAACCGGCTGGTCAACCAAAACTAGATTTAAAAACATATGGTGAAGATAAAGAGCTTGAATATATAATATCTGTTACAGAACTTCCAAAAGTCGAACTCAAATCAGTTGAAAAAATTAAGTTTGATGAATACTCAGTAAAGATAGATAAAGGTGAAACTGATAAAAGAATTAAAGAAATAGCAAAAAGCCAAAACAATTTTAAAGACGTTGCTGTTGATGCTAAAGCAGTTGATGGAAATTTAGTTATTTTTGATTATAAGGCCACTATCGATGGTAAAGATTTTTCAGGTGGAGAAGGAAAAAATACACAATTAATTTTAGGTAAAGATCTATTTATTAGAGGTTTTGATAAGCAGTTAATTGGAGTTAAGAAAGAAGAGGAAAAAATAGTTGATGCTGTATTACCTGAAAATTATCCACAAAAAGATTTTGCTAATAAAAAAGCAAAATTTAATTGTAAAATTATAGCTGTTAGAAAATCAGAGGAAGTAATAATCGATGATAATTTTGCAAAAAATTTAGGTGCTAAAGATCTTAATGATTTAAAAAATCTAGTGTCAAAGCAAATTAATGATGAATATAAAAACTCTTTAGATAGATTGGCAAAAAATCAAATACTTAAAGAAATTGAGTCTTTTAAAGTTGAAGAAATCCCAGAAAATTTAATTGAAGATGAAATTAAGATTTTATCTCAAGGCATGTCCGAAGAAGATGCAAAAAAAAATAAAAAAAATTTTACAGATGTTGCAAAAAAAAGAATTAAGGTTGGTTTAATTTTAAATGAATTTGGAGAACAGAATAAAATTAATGTATCAGAACAAGAGGTTCAAGCTGAAGTTCAGAAACAACTTAGAACAATGCCAGGACAGGAAAAAATGGTTATGGAATTTTATCAAAAAAACCCATCTGCTTTACAAAGTTTAAAAGGTACAGTTTATGAAGAGAAAATTATTAATTTGATCAAAACAAAAGCAAAACCTAATAAAAAAGAAATAAGCAAAAATGAAGCTGAGAAAATATTAAAAGAATCTCAAAAACATGATCATAGTAATGATCATGACCATAATAATTCAGAAGAAAAAAAAACCCCACTAAAAAGCAAAACTACAGCTAAAACTAAAGCTAAAACATCGACAGCTAAAAAGATAACTTCTAAAGTAAAAAAAGTTAGCAAAAAGTAATCACAAGTTGTATAAGTTAAGAGAATCAACTTATGACAATAAAATTTCCTGAACATATGAACAATTTAGTACCGATGGTTGTTGAACAATCTAATAAAGGGGAAAGAGCTTATGATATTTATTCAAGACTTTTAAAAGAAAGAATAATTTTTTTAGTGGGCCCTATTAATGATAACGTTGCTTCACTCGTCACTGCACAGCTTTTGTTTTTAGAGTCTGAAGATCCTAAAAAAGAAATTTATCTTTATATTAATAGCCCAGGAGGTCTTGTCACTGCTGGTCTTGGTATTTACGATACAATTCAATATATTAAACCAGACGTTTCAACTTTATGCATTGGTCAGGCTGCATCAATGGGATCTTTCTTACTGGCTTCTGGAAAAAAAGGTAAAAGATTTTCATTACCAAACTCTAGAATTATGGTTCATCAACCGTCTGCTGGTTTTCAAGGTCAAGCAACAGATATTGAAATACATGCAAATGAAGTTTTGGCTTTAAAAAAAAGACTTAATGAAATTTACTCAAAACATACAGGCAAGTCTGTTGACGATATCAAAAAAGCTCTTGAACGAGATAATTTTATGACCCCAGAGTCTGCCAAAGATTTTGGTTTAATAGATGAAGTGGTAGAAAAAAGAACCTAATACACTACATATTGTTCATACCTAAACGCACACTTGATTAGTAGGAGTCTTCTATATTAAAGTAATTTAATTGATTCGTTTAAAAAATTATGACTACAAATAATAAAAATATATTGTACTGTTCTTTTTGTGGCAAGAGCCAACATGAGGTAAGAAAATTAATTGCTGGTCCAACTGTATTTATTTGTGATGAGTGCGTTGAGCTTTGTATGGATATTATAAAAGAGGAAAGCAAAGATACTCTCGTCAAACATCAAGATGGCTTACCATCTCCCAAAGAAATATGTGCAGTTCTAGATGACTATGTAATTGGTCAACAACATGCTAAAAAAGTTTTGTCTGTAGCAGTTCATAATCATTATAAAAGACTGAATTATGAAAACAAAACTAGCAAAATAGTTGAATTATCTAAATCAAATATTTTATTAGTTGGACCTACAGGATGTGGTAAAACTTTATTAGCTCAAACGTTAGCAAGGATTCTAGATGTTCCTTTTACAATGGCTGATGCGACCACTTTAACTGAAGCGGGTTATGTTGGTGAAGATGTTGAGAATATTATTTTAAAGTTATTACAATCAGCTGATTACAATGTTGAAAAAGCTCAAAGAGGAATAGTTTATATTGATGAGGTAGATAAAATTAGTAGAAAATCCGAAAATCCTTCTATCACAAGAGATGTATCGGGTGAAGGCGTGCAACAAGCATTATTAAAAATTATGGAAGGTACAGTTGCAAGTGTTCCACCTCAAGGAGGTAGAAAACATCCGCAACAAGAATTTTTGCAAGTAGATACAACTAATATTTTATTTATTTGTGGTGGGGCATTTGCTGGATTAGATAAGATTATATCTCAAAGAGATAAAGGTACATCAATAGGATTTGGAGCAAATGTAAAGAATACAGAGGATAAAAAAACAGGTGAATGGATGAAAAGTTTAGAACCTGAAGATTTACTAAGATATGGTTTAATTCCAGAATTTATTGGAAGATTACCAATGATTGCAACTTTGGAAGATCTTGATGAAAAATCTTTAATTAAAATACTCCAAGAACCTAAAAACTCATTAATAAAACAATACCAAGAATTATTCAAATTAGATGGAGCTAAACTAAACTTTAAAGATAATGCCGTTAAAGAAATTGCTACAAAGGCGATTAATAAAAAAACTGGAGCTAGAGGTTTAAGGTCTATATTGGAAAATATTTTGTTAAAAACAATGTATGATTTACCTAGTCAAGACAATGTCGAAGAAGTAATAGTTGATGCAAGTGCGGCCAAAGGCCTAACACAACCAATTATAGTTCACTCAAAAATTAACAGTAAAACTAAGTCTGATAAAACATCAGCAGCTTAATATTTGACGTTAATAACTAATAAATAGCTATTGCAATATTTGATTTAATATCCATATTCAAAGGATGGATGTTAAAATTGAGCGCCCCTTACTACCTTTAAGAGACATTGTTGTATTTCCCAGCATGGTTATTCCATTATTTGTTGGAAGGGATAAATCTATCTCTGCACTAAATGAGGTAATGAAAAAGGATAAAAAAATTGTCTTAGTTACTCAAAAAAATTCTGAAATTGATGACCCTAAAAAAACTGATATTTTTATGTATGGATGTGAAGGTAATATACTTCAGCTATTAAAGCTACCTGATGGAACTGTTAAAGTTTTAGTTGAAGGTATAAAAAGAGTAAAAATATTAGATTTTAAAGATAACGAAAAACATATTGTATGTGAATATGCTCATCATCATGACATATTTAATAAAGATGAAGATCTTATGCCACTTGCTATGACAGCGGTTAGAAGACTAGAAAAACTTACATCGATAAATAAAAAAATTTCAGCAGAAACAATTAATAGTATAAAAAAAATAGATCAAGCATCAAACATAGCAGATAATATTGCTAGTCATTTAACAGCAACTATTTCTGAAAAACAGCAAATTTTTGAAACAATTGATGTAAAAAAGAGACTTAATTCCATAATTAAAATCATGGAAAATGAAACTAGTATCATTGGGGTTGAAAAAAGAATTAGAGGAAGAGTTAAAACTCAAATGGAAAAAACACAAAGAGAATATTATTTAAATGAACAACTTAAAGCAATTCAAAAAGAATTGGGAGAAATTGAAGATGGTAAAGATGAAACATCAAGTCTTAATAAATCTATTTTAAAAGCAAAAATGCCAAAAGAAGTAGAAAAAAAATGCATGTCAGAACTTAAAAAATTAAAAAATATGAGTCCAATGTCTGCTGAAGCTACAGTTATTAGAAATTATTTAGATTGGATGATTGATTTGCCTTGGTTTAAAAAAAGTCAAGTTGATATAGACCTTAAAAAAGCATTATCAGTTTTAGATGCTGATCATTTTGGTTTAGAAAAAGTTAAAGAAAGAATCATTGAGTTTTTAGCAGTGCAAAAAAGAATGGAAAAAATTAAAGGTCCAATTTTATGTTTGGTTGGCCCCCCTGGTGTGGGAAAAACTTCTTTAGGTAAATCAATAGCTAGAGCTACAAATAGGGAATTTGTTAGAGTTTCGGTTGGTGGCATGAGAGATGAAGCAGAAATTAGAGGTCACCGAAGAACTTATATTGGCTCATTACCTGGAAAAATTATTCAGATGATGAAAAAAGCTGGTACTAAAAATCCTTTAATACTTTTAGATGAAATAGATAAGATAGGAAATGATTACAGAGGAGATCCTTCTTCAGCTCTTTTAGAGGCTTTAGATCCAGAACAAAACACATCTTTTAATGATCATTATTTAGAAGTTGATTATGATTTGTCAGATGTAATGTTCGTAACGACAGCTAATACACTAAATATTTTGCCGCCACTATTAGATAGAATGGAAGTAATTAGATTAGCTGGTTACACAGAAGATGAAAAAATTAATATTGCAAATAAATACCTTTTACCAAAACAAATCAAAGATAATGGAGTAAAAGAGAAAGAAATGACACTTTCAGAAGATATAATTAAAGAAATTATTAGAAGTTATACAAAAGAGTCAGGTGTTAGAAATTTAGAAAGAGAAATTTCAAAAGTTGCAAGAAAAATTGTAAAAAAAGTCGTATCTGGAGAAGAAAAAGAAGTTAAAATTGATCTAAAAAATTTACCTGACTATCTTGGTGTTCAAAAATTTAAATTTGGAGAATTAGAAAATGAACATAAAATCGGTGTAGTTACTGGTTTAGCTTGGACTGAATATGGAGGTGAAATTCTCAAGATAGAAACAGTTACCATGCCTGGAAAAGGTAGAATGCAAATTACAGGTAAACTAGGTGATGTTATGCAAGAGTCTGTTAAAGCAGCCAAATCATATATTAGATCTAAAAGTTTAGAGTATGGTATTATTCCTCCCGTTTTTGAGAAAAAAGATTTTCATATACACGTGCCAGAAGGAGCTACGCCTAAAGATGGACCATCTGCAGGTATTGGAATGGTTACGTCTATAGTTTCTGCTATCACAGATAATCCAGTAAAAAGAGATGTAGCTATGACAGGCGAGGTTACTTTAACTGGTCAGGTTTTGCCTATAGGTGGTTTAAAAGAAAAATTATTAGCAGCTCATAGAGCGGGTATTAAACAAGTTCTTATACCTAAAGAAAATGAAAAAGATCTAATCGATATGCCAAAAAAAATTATTGATGACATCAAAATTACTCCAGTAGAAAATGCAGATGAAGTCTTAAAAATAGCTTTAACAAAACAATTAAAAAGGGTTGAGTGGGTAGAGGTTGAAAAAATTTCTAAATCTGAAGATAAATCTCAAGCCAGTATTCAATAATTACCAATTTACATTATCTATTCGTTGATGTATTAGTAGCGCTTGTTTTGGGCGGTTAGCTCAGTTGGTAGAGCATCTCGTTTACACCGAGGGGGTCAAAGGTTCGAGTCCTTTACTGCCCACCAAAACAAATATTAGTGGGGGTGTAGCTCAGTTGGTTAGAGCGATCGCCTGTCACGCGATAGGTCGAGGGTTCGAGTCCCTTCACTCCCGCCACTTTTATGCATTTTATGTTGTTTATATTCATAAAATTATCCTTTATGCCCACTTCAACATATTAAAAAAACTGCTATATAGACTTTATGCTTTCAGACTTTTTAAAAGATTATCTACCAATCATAATATTTTTGATAATAGCTTTAGGATTAAGTTGTGCTTTTGTGGTAATCAATTTAATTTTGTCACCAAAACATCCTGATCCAGAGAAACTTTCAGCATACGAATGTGGTTTTGAACCATTCGATGACTCAAGAATGGAATTTGATGTACGATTTTATTTAGTAGCAATCCTTTTTATAATATTTGACTTAGAAATAGCTTTCCTTTTTCCCTGGGCGATTTCACTTGGGAATATCGGACTGTTAGGCTTTTCTTCAATGATGATCTTTTTAATAATTCTTACCGTTGGTTTTATTTATGAATGGAAAAAAGGAGCTTTAGACTGGGAGTAATGTTAAAAAAATGAATTTAGAAGATAAAAATAAAAAAATACCAGAAGAATTTAAAGAACTTGCAAAAGATTTTAGTAAGAATGGATTTATAACAACTTCACTAGATAACTTAATTAATTGGTCTAGAGCAGGATCTTTACATTGGATGACATTTGGCCTTGCCTGTTGCGCAGTTGAAATGATGCAAACAGCTATGCCAAGATATGATCTTGAAAGATTTGGTGCAGCCCCAAGAGGTTCACCTAGACAATCAGATGTAATGATAGTGGCAGGAACTTTAACCAATAAAATGGCACCAGCACTTCGAAAAGTTTATGACCAAATGCCAGAACCTAGATATGTAATTTCTATGGGTAGCTGTGCAAATGGTGGTGGCTATTATCATTATTCCTACTCTGTTGTTCGTGGTTGTGATAGAATTGTCCCTGTTGATATTTATGTACCTGGTTGCCCACCATCTGCAGAAGCTTTACTGTATGGTATAATGCAACTTCAAAAAAAAATAAGAAATAAAGGTTCGTTTGATAGGTAATAAATATGATTAATTTAATTGATTTAGAAAAAAAGATTAATTCTGAACTTACTACTAAGATTAAAAAATCTGAAATAAAACATGAACAACTTTTTATAACAATTGATACTAAAGATTTAATTGATGTGTCCTTATTTATCAAAAGCAATAATAATACTAAATTTAGACAGCTAATAGATATAACTGTTGTTGACTATCCAGAAAATACACAGCGATTTAAAATGGTATATTTGTTTTTAAGCCACGAGTTTAATCAAAGAATTGTATTAAGTTACTATATTAATGAGAATGAGCTAATCCCATCTTTGACATCAATATATCCAGCGGCTAACTGGATGGAACGTGAGGTTTTTGATATGTATGGGGTTAAATTTAAAGACCACCCTGATCTAAGAAGAATACTTACAGATTATGGTTTTGAAGGACATCCATTAAGAAAAGACTTTCCTTTAACAGGTCACACAGAAGTTAGATATAGTGAAGATCAAAAAAAAGTTGTTAGTGAACCTGTTAAGTTAGAACAAAATTATAGAAATTTTGATTATGAAAGTCCATGGGAAGGAACAAAGTATATTAAGGAACAAGCGGATCAAAAAAATGACAAAAAAAACTAAAACTTTAAATCTTAATTTTGGCCCTCAACATCCTGCGGCACATGGAGTTTTGAGATTAATATTAGAATTAGATGGGGAAGTTGTTGAAAAAGCCGATCCCCATATAGGTCTATTACACCGTGGTACAGAAAAATTAATTGAAAACAAAACCTATATGCAAGCTGTTCCTTATTTTGATAGACTTGATTATGTTGCCCCGATGAATCAAGAGCATGCATTTGCATTAGCCATAGAAAAAATTTTAAAAATAGATGTACCTATAAGAGCACAATTAATAAGAGTTATGTTTTGTGAAATTGGAAGAATTTTAAGTCATATTTTAAATGTAACTACTCAAGCTCTTGATGTAGGTGCGCTAACACCCTCATTATGGGGTTTTGAAGAAAGAGAGACTTTAATGACATTTTATGAAAGAGCCTCTGGGTCAAGATTACATGCCAATTATTTTAGAGCGGGTGGTGTACATCAAGACTTACCAAGAGGTTTAGAAGAAGATATAGCTAAATTTTGTGAGTCATTTCCAAAAATTTTAGATGACCTTGAAACACTTTTAACAGATAACAGAATTTTTAAACAAAGAAATGTTGATATAGGGATTGTAACAAAAAATGATGCTTTAGATTATTCTTTTAGTGGTGTTATGATTAGAGGATCTGGCGTTCCTTGGGATTTAAGAAAATCTCAACCCTATGATTGTTACAAACAATTAGAATTTAAAATTCCAGTTGGAAAAAATGGAGATTGTTACGACAGGTATCTATGTAGAATTGAAGAAATGAAAGAAAGCATATCTATAATTAAACAGTGTCTTTCTAAGATGACCAAAGGACCAATTAAATCTTCAGATGGTAAAATTAGTCCACCACCAAAAAAGGACATCAAGCAGTCTATGGAAGCATTAATTCATCATTTTAAGTTATTCACAGAAGGCTATAGGGTAGATAAAGATGAGATTTACACTGCTGTCGAAGCACCAAAAGGTGAATTTGGAGTTTATCTAATTTCTGATGGTTCAAGCAAACCTTACAAATGTAAAATTAGAGCACCTGGTTTTTCTCACTTACAAGCAATGGACTATTTAATTAAAGGTCATATGTTAGCTGATGTTCCTGCTGTATTAGGTTCGCTAGACATAGTTTTTGGAGAGGTTGATAGATGAGTTTAAGAAAACCTTTTAAAGATCAACCTGAAAATTTTGAATTCAATTCTACTTCATTAGAATCAGCAAAAAGGGTAATCCAAAAATATCCAGAAGATAAACAACAAAGTGCTGTAATGGCTTTACTATATATTGCTCAAAAGCAAAATGATAACTGGATACCATTAGCAGCAATGAAGTACATAGGAAAATTTTTAAAAATGCCTTATATAAAAGTTTATGAAGTAGCAACATTCTACACAATGTATAATCTTGCACCTGTTGGTAAAAATTTTGTGCAGGTCTGTACTACTACACCATGTATGATTAGGGGCGCATATAAACTTGTAGAAGCATGTAAAGAAAAAATTTCCGAAAAAGAAAATGAAATATCTAAAGATAAAAGTTGTTCATGGATGGAAGTTGAGTGTTTAGGTGCTTGTGTTAATGCTCCTATGATGCAAATCAATGATGATTATTACGAAGATCTTGATAAAGAAAAAACTTTAGAAATTTTAGATAAAATTTTAAAAGGAGAAACTCCTAAACCTGGATCTTATAGAGGGCGCGTAAATAATGAACCTGAAAATAATAGAAAAACACTTATGGATTTAAAAAATGCTTAAAGATCAAGATAGAATTTTTCAAAACTTATATAATGATATGGGATCCGATGTTGTGTCATCTCAAAAAAGAGGAGATTGGGTCAATACAAAAGAACTTACCAATAAGGGTAGAGATTGGATAATTAACGAAATTAAAGATTCACAACTTAGAGGTAGGGGTGGTGCAGGATTTCCTACTGGATTAAAATGGTCTTTTGCACCTAAGGAAGTTGGATCAAGACCTCATTATTTAGTAATAAACGGAGATGAGTCAGAGCCAGGAACTTGTAAAGATAGAGATATTTTAAGATTTGAACCTCATAAATTAATTGAAGGATGTTTAATAGCTTCATATGCAGTTCAAGCTCATGTTTGTTATATTTACATAAGAGGTGAATATTTTGTTGATGGACAAAAACTTCAAGCAGCAATTGATGAAGCTTACGAAAAAAAATTAATTGGTAAAAATGCAGCTGGAACAGGGTGGGATTTAGATATTTATATTCATTATGGAGCAGGCGCTTACATATGTGGCGAAGAAACAGCATTACTAGAAAGTATTGAGGGTAAAAAGGGTCAACCAAGATTAAAACCCCCTTTTCCAGCTTTAATAGGTCTTTATGGGTGTCCGACAATTATAAATAATGTTGAAACTATAGCTGTTGTTCCAACAATTCTTAGAAGGAGTGGAAAATGGTTTGCTTCATTAGGTAGAGAAAAAAATACAGGTACTAAAATTTTCTGTATTTCTGGAAATGTAAATAATCCATGTAATGTAGAAGAAGAAATGTCTATACCCTTAAAAGATTTAATAGAAATACATGCTGGAGGAGTGATAGGTGGTTGGGATAATTTACAAGCTGTAATACCAGGAGGATCCTCAATGCCTTTAATACCTAAGTCAACATGTGAAACTCTTACGATGGACTTTGATGCTCTAGTAGCTGAAAAAAGTGGATTAGGAACAGCAGGCATAGTTGTTATAAACAAAGATCAAGATATCATCAAATGCATGGCAAGAATTGCTAGATTTTATAAACATGAAAGTTGTGGTCAATGTACACCTTGTAGAGAAGGGTCTGGTTGGATGTGGAGAATGTTAGAAAGAATGGCTAAAGGTGAAGCTTCAAGAGATGAAGTTGAAATGTTAGGTGATGTAACAAATCAAATAGCAGGTCACACCATTTGTGCTTTTGGTGAAGGATCATCATGGCCTGTTCAAGGTTTGCTTAGACATTTCAAAAAAGAAATAGAAAAAAGAAATAATTTTAGCCCAACATTTGAAGTAGATAAAGAAATTCCTTATTTAGTTGATCAACATATATTAGAAAAAAAAGATGCTTAAATTAAAAATTAACAATACAGAAATAGAAGTTGAAGATGGCTTAACTGTTCTCCAAGCGTGCGAAAAGGCTGGTGTCGAAATTCCAAGATTTTGTTACCATGAAAAATTATCAATAGCAGGCAATTGTAGAATGTGCTTAGTTGAAATGGAAAAATCTCCTAAGCCTATAGCTTCTTGTGCCATGCCTGTGGCAGAAGGCATGAACATAAAGACAAATACAAAATTTGTCGAAAAAGCCAGAAAAGGTGTGATGGAATTTTTATTAGCAAACCACCCGTTAGATTGCCCCGTTTGTGATCAAGGCGGTGAGTGTGATCTACAAGATCAATCAATGTTTTATGGTGTTGATAAATCTAGATATAAAGATAACAAAAGAAAAGTTCCTGAAAAAAATATGGGACCATTGATTAAAACTCAAATGACAAGATGCATACATTGCACTAGATGTGTAAGATTTGCCACAGAAATTGCTGGTGTACCAGAAATAGGTGCAATAGGTAGAGGAGAAGATATGCAAATCACCACGTATCTTGAAAAATCGATGCAATCTGAATTGTCAGCCAATGTTGTTGATTTATGCCCTGTTGGCGCACTAACCTCTAAGCCATACATATTTGAGGCAAGGCCTTGGGAGTTAAAAAAAACAGAGTCCGTAGATGTAATGGATGCTGTCGGATCAAATATAAGAATTGATACCTATGGGTGGGAAGTAAAAAGAATTCTTCCTAGAATTAATGAAAATATCAATGAAGAATGGATATCTGACAAGACACGTTATGCATGCGATGGTTTGTTAAAACAGCGATTAGACACTCCATATATTAAATACAATGGCAAATTTGAAAAAGCATCGTGGACTGAAGTTTTTAATATAATCAAATCAAAATTTAAAAATGTGGAGAAAGAAAAGATTTGTGGAATTACAGGAGATTTAGTAAATATGGAAACTCTTTATCTGTTTAAAGAGTTTTTTAACAAAACATTAGGGTCTAATAATATTGAATCAAGAAAAGACCATACGTATTTAAATTCAGATAAAAGAGAAAACTACTTATTTAATTCATCAATTAATGGAATAGAAGAGGCTGATTTTATATTTTTAATTGGGACTAATCCTAGGTACGAAGCAACAATGTTAAATGCTCGTATCAGAAAATCTTATCTAAAAAACAAAACAAAAATAATATCTTTAAATGATGTTGGTGATCTCACATATAGCTATGAAGCTTTAAATGGTGATCTCGAAAATATAAAAGAAATAATAGAGGGTAAACATAGAGTATCAACATTGATTAAAGAAGCAAAAAAGCCATTGATAGTGTTTGGCCAATCTGCTTTAAAATCAATTTCTGCAAAGTATATATTTGAGTCTGTTAAAACTTTTTTAGATAGAAATAACAAAATTAACAATGAATGGAATTCATTAAATATTATATCTGAAAATGCATCTACAGTGGGTAGTTTTGATTTAGGTTTGTATAAAACAAAAGACGGATCAAATGAAATTTTAAGAGATTTAGAAAGCAATAAATTTGAAATTATATACTTACTAGGTCAAGACGATTTAAAATTTAAAAAGCAAAATGAATTTATAATTTATCAAGGAAGTCATGGAGATAAAGGCGCTGAAATTGCAGATATAATACTCCCCGGTGCTGCATACACAGAACAAAACGGATATTATACAAATCTTGAAGGAAAATTACAAAAAGCATACAAAGCATCTTATCCTCCTGAAGATGCGAAAGAGGACTGGCAAATTATTAATGAATTAGCAGAAACAATTAATCATAGAAAACTATTTAGTGATAAAGATGAGTTAGATAGCAGTTTACTTAATCAAATTAATTTATATTTAGAAAAAGATAAATCTAAAAAAAGCAAAGATATCAACAATTTAAATTTTAAAAAAGAAATTTTACAAATTGATTTAGAAGATTATTATTACTCAAATACTATAGCCAGAGCTTCTAAAACTATGTTTGAATGCAAAAGCTCAAAAACCAATTTGAAATCAACAGGTACGGAAGGCTAAAATGGAGTATTTAAATATAATTTTTTCTGAAGCTTATAAGATATTATTTTTGTTAGTTCCAGTACTTGTTTCTGTTGCAATGATTGTTTGGTTAGATCGTCGAATTTGGGCTTTTGTACAAAAAAGACAGGGACCCAATGTTGTTGGGCCATTTGGGTTACTTCAATCACTTGCTGATGCTTTAAAATATATATTTAAAGAAGTAATTATTCCTTCAAGCTCAAATAAAGTTATTTTTATCCTTGCGCCAATAGTTACTATGACATTAGCTTTAGTGTCCTGGGCTGTTATTCCATTTAGTGCCACTCAAGTCTTATCTGACATTAACGTAGGTATTCTTTATTTATTTGCAGTTTCTTCACTAGGTGTTTATGGAATTATTATGGGTGGCTGGGCTTCAAATTCTAAGTATCCTTTTCTTGGTGCAATTAGATCTGCTGCTCAAATGATATCTTACGAAGTTTCAATTGGTGTTATTATAATTAATGTTTTACTTTGTGTTGGTTCGTTAAACTTAAATGATATTGTAAGAGCGCAAGAAAATATATGGTTTGTAATACCTTTATTTCCTATGTTTGTAATTTTTTTTATTTCTTCATTAGCAGAAACTAATCGCCCACCCTTTGACCTACCTGAAGCTGAAGCAGAACTAGTTGCTGGCTACCAAACAGAATATTCTGGCATGATGTACGCTATGTTCTGGTTGGGAGAATATGCAAATATTTTACTTATGTGTGCTATGGGTGCTATTCTTTTTTTAGGAGGCTGGTTATCGCCTGTAGAAATGTATCCTTTTAGTTTAATTCCAGGTGCTATTTGGTTAATTTTTAAGATACTACTTCTTTTTATATTATTTGCATTAGTGAAAGCTATAGTACCAAGGTATAGATATGATCAATTAATGAGACTAGGCTGGAAAATATTTTTGCCCTTATCATTAATATGGGTAGTTCTTACAGCGAGTTATTTATTTTATTTTAATTTATTACCAATTAATTAATCATGAAAATTTCTAGAATTTTTAAAACAATTTTTTTATTAGACTTCGTAGGTGGATTATTTATTGCGATTAGAGAACTGTTTAAATCAAAAAAAACAATCAATTATCCATTTGAAAAAGGAAAAATTAGCCCACGTTATAGAGGTGAGCACGCTTTAAGAAGATATCCTAGTGGAGAAGAAAGATGTATTGCATGCAAGTTGTGCGAAGCTGTTTGTCCTGCACAAGCTATAACAATAGAGTCTGCCGAAAGGAAAGATGGAAGTAGAAAAACTACTAGATATGACATAGATATGATGAAATGCATTTATTGCGGTCTTTGTGAAGAGTCCTGTCCTGTTGATGCAATTGTACAGGGCCCTAATTTTGAATTTTCAACAGAAACTAGAGAAGAGCTTTATTATAATAAAGAAAAACTCCTAGATAATGGTGATAGATGGGAAAATATTTTAGCTGCAAATATTAAAGCAGATAATCCATATAGATAATTTTATGATAGCACATACAATTTTTTTTTATGTTTTTTCATTAATCGCAATTATTTCAGCTATTATGGTAACTGTCTCAAAAAATACAGTTCATTCTGTTTTTTTTTTAATTTTAGATTTTATTAGTATTTCTTGTTTATTTATAATGATAGGTGCTGAATTTCTTGGAATGATAATGCTAATTGTTTATGTGGGAGCTGTTGCAGTTCTTTTTTTATTCGTAGTTATGATGTTAAATGTTGCTCAACAAAAAAACCAATGGTTTAGTGCGACTGAAAGTTCAAAACATATTCCTATAGGTTTAATTATAAGTTCAATTATTTTTTTTGAATTGATAATTGTAATTGGAGGATGGAAATATAAACCTGATATGGTTTCTGCTATGACTTTAAATATTGATAAAGACATAAGCAACACCCATTCAATTGGCTATGTCTTATATACCGATTATATTCATATTTTTCAGTTGAGTGGAATGATATTGCTAGTAGCGATGATTGGTGCAATTGTTCTCACATTTAGACAAAGGTCTGGAGTTAAAAAACAAAGTTATTTTAATCAAATATCCAGAGAAAGATCTGATGGAGTTGAATTAGTTGATGTAAAAAGCGATATAGGAGTTAAATCAGATGATTGAAGTAGGTCTGGGTCATTATCTCACTCTAGGAGCTGTAATATTTACCATTGGAATTGCTGGTATTTTTTTGAATAGAAAAAATATTATTGTAATATTAATGAGTATAGAGCTTATTTTGTTAGCAGTTAATATTAATCTAGTAGCTTTTTCCATTTTTTTAAATGATATAACTGGACAAATTTTTACTCTCTTTATACTAACAGTAGCTGCAGCAGAAGCGGCAATAGGTTTAGCCATAATAGTTGTCTATTATCGTAATTCTTCAACTATTAGAGTTGAAGAGATCAATAGTTTAAAGGGATAGTATGGAAATTGCCTTATTATTTCTTCCGTTATTTGCTTCAATTATTTCTGGTTTTTTTGGTAAATATATCGGCGATAAAACTTCTGAAATAATTACAAGTTTGTTTGTCTCCATATCTGCTCTTTTATCGATGATTTTATTTTATGAGGTCATAGTAAATAATTATGAAAATAATGTTGTTATAGCTTCTTGGATTAATTCAGGAACTTTAAATGTAAATTGGTCAATTAAAATTGATGCTCTTTCGTCTGTGATGCTGGTTGTTGTTACTTTAATTTCTTCCTTAGTTCATATTTATTCTATTGGTTATATGTCTCACGACCCTCATAAACCAAGATTTATGGCTTATCTGTCACTTTTTACATTTGCCATGTTAACTTTAGTGACATCAGATAACTTTTTACAATTATTTTTTGGTTGGGAAGGTGTTGGTCTTTGTTCTTATTTTTTAATTGGTTTTTGGTTCAAAAAAGAATCTGCGAATGCTGCTGCAATAAAAGCTTTTGTTGTGAATAGAGTTGGTGATTTTGGTTTAGCTTTAGGTATTTTTTTAATCTTTTATTTATTTGGTACAGTCAATTACTCTGAAGTATTTGAAAAAATACCACAAATTGCTGACAAAAAACTATTTTTTTTAGGTATAGACGTTAAAGCAGTCGACCTTATCTGTATTTTTTTATTTATTGGTGCTATGGGTAAATCAGCACAGATTTTCTTACATACTTGGCTACCAGATGCAATGGAGGGACCAACTCCTGTATCAGCATTAATTCATGCAGCTACAATGGTTACAGCGGGAGTTTTTTTAGTTGTAAGATGTTCCCCTATTTTTGAATATTCTCCTTTCACATTAAGTATTATTACAGTGGTTGGGATGACCACTGCTTTTTTTGCTGCAACTGTTGCGCTAGTTCAGTCAGATATAAAAAAAATAATTGCATACTCAACTTGTAGTCAATTGGGTTATATGTTTTTTGCTGCTGGAGTTGGTGCATATAATGTAGCTATGTTTCATTTATTTACTCATGCTTTTTTTAAAGCACTGCTTTTTTTAGGGTCTGGATCGGTGATTCATTCATTTAAAGACGAACAAGATATTAATCAGATGGGAGCTGTTTATAAAAAACTTCCTTATACCTGGATAATGATGATAGTTGGCACTCTTGCTTTAACGGGATTCCCATTTCTTTCTGGTTTTTATTCAAAAGATGCAATTATAGAGTTTGCTTATCTTAAAGGTAATACAGTTGGCTATTATGCGGCTGGAATAGGAATTTTAACAGCTCTATTAACATCAATTTATTCATGGAGATTAATTTTTAAAACATTTCATGGTTCATATAATAATCAAAAAATTAAGATTGATGAAATGCACGAGTCGCCCTTGGTAATGCTTTTGCCACTGATTGTATTATCTATAGGTGCAATTTTTGCAGGGTTTTTATTTAAAGATTTATTTATTGGCCATGCTGGAGTAAATCATTTTTGGGGAAATTCTATAAAATTTCTTAACCCTCTTAGTGTAGATCATCCACCCTTATGGTTTATTATGACTACACCAATATTGGTATTATTATCCATTCCATTAGCTTATTATTTGTTTGTTAAAAATAAAGATTTACCTGATCAACTAGCTCAATCAAACAGACCATTATACAATTTCTTAGTTCACAAATGGTATTTTGACGAAATATATAATATTTTATTTATTCAATCTTCAAAAAAAATTGGTCTTTTTTTTTGGAAGGTAGGTGATATTAAAATTATTGATAGGTTTGGCCCTGATGGCGTTTCATCTTTAGTTAAAGCACTATCATTAAAAGCTAGTAAATTTCAGAGTGGATTTATTTATCAATACGCATTTATGATTTTGATTGGTTTCTCTGCATTATTAACTTTTTTAATATTATATTAATGAATTTTCCTATTTTGTCATCTTTGATTCTTCTTCCAACTATTGGAGCTTTGTTTTTGTTATTTTCAAAAGATGAAAATTCAAGTACAGGAAAATATGTAGCTTTATTTACTTCTTTTGTAAATTTTTTTATATCAATTTACTTATGGATATTATTTGACCCAACAGTATCAAGCTTTCAATTTGTTGAAGATAGACAGTGGTTGAAGGAGGTTATCAATTATAAAGTAGGTATTGATGGTATATCAATTTTATTTATTATTTTAACAACTTTCATAACCCCGCTTTGTATTATATCTGTCAATAATACAATTAAATTTAGATTAAGAGATTTTCTTGTTGCTATATTATTAATGGAAAGTTTAATGATTGGAGTTTTTTGTTCACTTGATTTAGTTATTTTTTATTTATTTTTCGAAGCAGGGTTAATTCCAATGTTTTTGATAATTGGAATCTGGGGAGGCTCCCGTAGAGTTTATTCGGCCTTTAAATTTTTTTTATACACTTTACTTGGTTCAGTTCTGATGTTAACTGCAATAATTTCGATTTATTGGATGTCAGGAACAACTGATATAGTTCAGCTATATGAATTAGGTATAGATGCCAAGTACCAGAATTTATTATGGTTAGCTTTTTTTAGTTCATTTGCTGTTAAAACGCCAATGTGGCCTGTACACACTTGGTTGCCTGATGCTCACGTAGAAGCACCAACTGCAGGATCTGTTTTACTTGCAGCTATTTTACTGAAAATGGCAGGATATGGCTTTATTAGATTTTCACTAGGACTATTTCCTTTAGCTTCAGAAATATTTACACCTTTAGTTTATACATTGAGCTTAATTGCAATTATTTATACCTCTCTAGTCGCTTTAATGCAGGAAGATATGAAAAAATTAATTGCATACTCATCAGTGGCTCATATGGGTTTTGTCACTTTAGGTATTTTTACAATAACTCAGCAAGGCATTGAGGGAAGTATAATCCAAATGATAAGTCATGGACTTGTTTCTGCTGCTTTATTCTTATGTGTAGGTGTGGTTTACGATCGAATGCATTCTCGGCTAATTAAAACATATGGTGGACTTGTTTCTGTTATGCCAAAATATTCGATTTTATTTATGCTTTTTACTTTAGGAGCTTTAGGATTGCCAGGAACTAGCGGTTTTATAGGGGAATTTTTGATTTTAATGGGGGCTTTTAAAGATAATTTTTTAGTAGCAATTATTGCAAGTCTAGGAGTCATTCTTGGCGCTGCATATATGTTATGGTTATATAGAAGAGTTGTATTTGGAAATTTAGTTAATAAAGATATTTTAAAGATCC
>JAOHCJ010000068.1 GCA_028095445.1 Candidatus Pelagibacter sp. | reverse complement strand
AAATACAGTGTTGAAGAAATAAGAGCATTAGGTGACTTAAGCTATCAGAATTTAGCAAAGGAAATAATATATCCATTTATAGGTGACTTTATGACAGTAAAGGAGCTATCAGATATTGTTGATAAATCATATTCTGTTTTTAGAAAAGATAACGCTGTAGATTTAATTAAAGTGGGTGATACCAAAATTTTAGAATTATTTCATGGCCCAACACTTGCTTTTAAAGATATAGCAATGCAATTGTTAGGAAACTTTTATGAGCATTATTTAAAAAAAAATAATAGAAATATAAATGTTGTAGTTGCAACATCTGGAGACACTGGCGCTGCCGCGATAGATGCAATCAAAGGAAAGAAGAAAATCAAAATATTTGTTCTTCACCCTCATGAAAAAATTTCACCAATCCAAAGAAAACTAATGTCGACAGTTAAAGAAAAAAATGTCTTTAATATAGCGATAGAAGGCAACTTTGACGATTGTCAAAACTTAGTTAAATCAATGTTTGCAGATAAGGAATTCTCTAACTCAATTAACATGTCTGGTGTAAATTCAATAAACTGGGCAAGAATTATTGCACAAACCGTATACTATTTTTATTCATATTTCCAAGCACAAGACAAAAGATCTATTAATTTTTCAGTACCAACAGGAAATTTTGGAGATGTATATGCTGGCTATCTATCAAAAAAAATGGGTTTACCGGTAAACAAATTTATAGTTGCAACTAATAAAAATGATATTTTACATAGAGCAATTTCTAATGGGAACTATGAGGCAGAAAGAGTGTCTGAAACAAATTCACCAAGTATGGATATCCAAATTGCTAGTAACTTTGAAAGATTAATTTATGATTTAAATGATGGAGATGATAAAGAAACTAGTAAAATCATGAATGGCATTAAAGAGGATGGTAAATACATTATTTCAAAAAATAAAATGGAAAAAATAAATAAAGATTTTTTATCAGCAAGTATGAGTGAGAAAGAAGTTTTAGACACTATAAAAGAAGTTCACATTAAATTTGACATTATATTGGACCCTCATAGTGCAATAGGATATGGGGCTTTACAAAAGATAAGTATAGATGGTAATAATATTGTTTTAGCTACGGCACATCCATGCAAGTTTCCTGGAGCCATAGATAAATCAATCGGTATCAAACCTGACTTACCTGATGAGCTAAAGTATATTATAGAGAAAAAAGAAAATTATGATATTATTTCGAATAATCTGGATAAAACTCAACAATACATTAAGGAAAAAATATAATGAAATTAAAAGAAAATGAAACAATACCTAATTCCGAATTCTTTGTAATGGAAGATGGAAATCCTGTTAAAAAAAATACTTTCGAATTTTTTAAGGATAAGAAGGCTGTTTTATTTGGTTTACCTGGTGCCTATACATCTGTTTGTTCTGCTAAACATTTGCCTGGATATGTTGATAGCTATGAAAAATATAAAGCAAAAGGTGTAGATTTCATAGTCTGTATTTCAGTAAACGATCCATTTGTAATGAATGCATGGGGTAAAAGTCAAAATGTTACTGATAAAATTGTGATGATGGCAGATCCATTTTTGAGTTTTACAAAAGCAATAGGTGCGGATGTTGATAAAAGTGCCAGAGGTTTAGGCATAAGATCAAATAGGTACACAATGTTAATAGACAATCTAAAAGTAGTTAAATTACAAGAAGAGGAAGATACTGGCGCCTGTGAAGTTTCGGCTGCTCAAAATTTTCTAAATTTAGTCTAATTCAGCAGCTTGCTTAGCTAGCAAGTCGACTTCCTCATTTAAAGCATTTCCAGCATGGGCCTTAACCCATATCCATTTTATTTCATAGGATTTGTTTAATTCGTATAGCTTCATCCAGAGTTCTTTATTTTTAACAGGTTCTTTTTTAGAAGTTTGCCAATTATTTTTTATCCATTTATTAATCCAAACAGTTATACCTAATTTTACATATTGGGAGTCAGTATAAATTTCAATTGGTTGTTGTTTTTTTATTTCTTGAAGAGCTTTAATTGGTGCCATTAATTCCATTTTATTATTAGTTGTGTCTTTTACGTTACCACTAATTTTTTTAATTTCATTATCAACATTAATGATCGCAGCCCAGCCTCCATTACCTGGGTTTTTTAAACAGGAGCCATCTGTGTAAATTTTTATCATTATTTATAATAATCTTTATAATCATTAAGATTGTTATGAAAAATTAGTTTTTGAAAATACTCATTAGGATCCTTGATCTTAATTAAAGCAGTTTTAGGAGTATTAAAATAATCATAAATTCTAGTTAGTAGGTATCTTAAAGCAGCTCCTCTA
>JAOHCJ010000067.1 GCA_028095445.1 Candidatus Pelagibacter sp. | reverse complement strand
CCTCCTAAAAACAAACCAATCATTTTATTTTAAAAAAGGTGTACAAATTGGCCTTTTTTTATCTTTATTGATAAACTCAATAACTTCTTTTACTAAATTATTATCTTTAAATTCACCATTCAAATTATTTAAATTATCTTTCAAACTCTCAGTTTTAAATATTTCTTTATAAGCATCAGTTAAACCAATTATTTCTTTATTTGAGACTTTGCTTCTTCTTAATCCTACTACATTAACTCCATTTAAATAATTTCTATTTCCTGTTGATAATCCATAAGGAATGACATCTCGTGAAACTCCTGTCATACCACCAATCATAGCCATTTTTCCAATTCTTGTAAATTGTTGCACACCACAATTACCACCAATTATAACATTGTCTCCTATTTCTGCATGACCTGCTATAGCTGCGCTATTAGCTATTACAATATTGTTTCCAACAAAACAATCATGCGCAATATGCGCACTAATCATAATCAAATTGTTATTACCTACTTTAGTAATTCCTCCACCTTGAATAGTACCAGGATTAATAGTTACGTATTCTCTTATCGTATTATTATCACCTACTAAAAGTTTTGTTTTTTCATTGTTGTATTTCATATCTTGAGGATCACTACCTATTGAAGCAAATGGAAAAATTTTATTATTTTTACCAATAATTGTGTGTCCTGTGATAATGACATGTGATTGAATTATAGCATGATCATCAATTTCAACATTAGGTCCAATAATTGAATAAGGTCCAATTTTAACTGTAGAAGAAATTTGAGCTTTCTTATCTATAATAGCTGTTTTATGAATCATTTATTGATTGTCCTTTAAGAAAGACTTCAGGTCTTTAGCTGGATACCCCATTACTCTAGAATTGTCTGGAATACTTTTTATAACTCCACTACCACCAGCAATTTGAACATTGTTCCCTATTTTTAAATGTCCCGAAATTCCAGCTTGACCACCAATCATTACATTGTTACCTAAAACAGAACTTCCAGCAAAACCAACTTGGCCAGCAATGATGCAGTTATCACCAATTTTATTATTGTGGGCTATATGTACTTGATTATCTAAATAAGTATTTTTACCTATAACTGTATTTGACATTGAGCCTCTATCTATTGTAGATCCACAACCTATCTCAGCGTTGTCATTAATTATTACGATGCCAATATGAGGGTATCTAAAATTTTTTTCTTTATCAGGATAAAAACCAAAGCCTTTCTTCCCAATAACACAACCATCCAAAATATTTACATAATTTTTAATTAAAGTATTTCTAATTATAACATTAGAACCAATGATACAATTATCTCCAATAGTAATATTACTCTCCAAGATAGTATTGTGTCCTATAGAACAATTCTTTCCAATTTTAACATTTTTTCCTATTAAAACATTTTTACCAAACTTAACTTTTTTTTTATAAGAAGTTTTATCTATTTCCTTTACATTAAAGTCAAAATCGTCTGTAACTGAGTCTGGATAAAATGATCTAGTTACTTTTGCAGTTGCTATTAAGACATTATCAACAATAACTTTTTTGCAGTGTTTAGGTAAAAAATTTGCAAGATTATTTGTTGTTATACAAAAAGATGCTTTAGTCTTAGTTGCTAATGTTTCGTATTTTTTAGAATGAAAAAAAGTTATATCTTTATTTGTAGATGAAACTAAATCTTTAATATCTAAAATTTTAATTTTTTTATAATTCTCATCATTTTTGATGTTGGATAATTTTAATAAGATATCTATATTAAAAGGACCTTTATTTTTAAAAAATGGGTTATTCATTGATAAATATTTTTATCAAATACTTAAAGAAATACTTATCAAGAATTATTACTAATTATTTTCTGTCTACTATCGTGGCAGACCATAGAGCATCAGCCATTTTTTTACCACTTACAAAAGCTTCTCCCTTATATTTCCAAACCCTACCATGTGATCTCGTAGCCTCTATATTAAGCTCTAATTTACAATCTGGTATAACTGGGTTTCTAAATCTGGCCTTTTCAATACCCATTAAAAAAACTAGTTTATTCTCATAAGTTTCTTTATCTATGCCATGAGCTGTTAGTGCTGCCGCTGCTTGACCAAAAGCTTCAACAATTAAAACACCTGGCATTACAGGGTTATTTGGAAAATGACCTTGAACAAAAAAGCTATCTTTCTTAACATTAACAATAGCAGTTGCAGAGAAAAGTTTTTTAATATCTATCAATTCATCAATTAACAACATTGGTTCTCTATGTGGTAATAAGTTTGTGATTTCTTTTTTATTTAATTTTAAAGACATTTTTATTTAACATCAACTTTTTTAATCTCTTGGTTTAAAAGTTTCATAATATCATCTG
>JAOHCJ010000070.1 GCA_028095445.1 Candidatus Pelagibacter sp. | reverse complement strand
ATGTTGAAATGTATGCAGCAACCAAACCTAATAATACCAAAAGTATTGTTGCAACCAATCCATGAAAAGAATTACTTGCAACCTCTTTAAATGTTTTATTCACAAATCTACACCCAACGGATGCTCCTAAAATAAGTAAGCAAAAATTAATTGAAGCATCTGGCAGTTTATATGAGGCAATATCAAGTATCTGTAAGACACCACTTGCAACCAAGGTTCCAGAAAGAAGTGCTGCTGGAACTTTGAACTTATCGAAAAAGAATATAAATATTAATGATGCAATGATTAATAAAATTAATTCCCAATGGTTTTGCGACATGTAATCAAATTTTTCTAATTCCAAAGCTTCAACTGGGTGAAGACTAACAATTATAAAAGGGAATAAAGTTATTATAATTATTAATCTAATTAAATGTGCTGTTGCTACTTGAGATAAATCAGATTTTTCATATTCAGCTAAAATCATTAAAGGACCTAAGGCTCCTGGAGCAGCAGAAAATATTGATGTTTTTTCTTTATATCCTGAAAATTTTTGTAAGTATTTTGAAACAATCAAGATACTTACAATAATATAGAAAAACATAATAACTGTAGTCCAAATCCAATTAACCATTTGACTAAAAAGATTTTGGTCAATGTAATTTCCAATATGAAGCCCTAGGATAATTAATATTGAACTTAGAACTATTTTTGGCATTAAAACTTGAAAGCCTTTTAAAGCAATTAAAGATGTTGCAATCATTGGACCTATCATCCAAGCAAGAGGTATATAAAAAAAATCTGCAATAATTGCACTTGGAATAGAAATTAAAATTACTATAAAAAATTTTTTAGAAAATAATTGACCTAAATTTACTCGGTCAAAGTGAATCGCGTTGAACATGTATTCTATCTTTGGTTGTTGACTTGATTACTTAAAATATGTTTAATCACGTTCATAAATATAACAACGAGAGGAAAATAATGAAACTAATTAAATCTTTTTTTTCAGTTTTATTCTCTGCTGCTCTTTTATTATCAACAACGACAGTAAACTCAATTGCAATTGAAAAACTACACTTTGTAATTGGTGGTGGTGCTGGTGGTGGTTGGGATGGAACTGCTAGAGGTACTGGAGAAGCTTTAACAAAAGCTGGCTTTTTAAAAAGCGCATCATTTGAAAATATGTCAGGTGGTGGTGGTGGTAAAGCATTAGCTTTTATGATTAATACTAAGCCTGAAAATACAATCTTAGTACAATCAACACCATTGGTTTTAAGATCAATTACAAGACACAAAGGTTATGTAAGTGGAAGTGGAACTTTATCTTACAAAGATGTTGTGCCAATCGCTGGTGTAATTGGTGACTATGGTGCAATTGCTGTTGCAAAAAACTCACCTTACAAAAACTTTAAAGATGTAGTTGATGCATATAAAGCAAACCCTAGCTCAATTAAAATGGCTGGTGGTTCTGTTAGAGGAAGCATGGACCATTTAATTGGTGCTTTAGCATTTCAAGCTGCTGGAGCAAATCCAAATGATGTAGCTTACATTCCTTATGATGCAGGTGGAAAAGCATTAGCTGGACTTTTATCTGGAGAAACTCAAATTATTTCTACAGGTTTAGGTGAACTTATGGGAGCAAGAGATCAAGTAAGAATTATTGGTATCACTGCACCTGAAAGAGTTGCTGATGCACCAGATGCTCCAACACTTAAAGAACAAGGATATGATGTACAATTCGTTAACTGGAGAGGATTTTTTGGCCCCCCAGGTATGAGCAATAAAGACAAGAAAGCAATTGCTAAAATGCTAGGCGATGTACAAAAAACTCCTGAATGGGAAACTGTTAGAGCAAGAAATGCTTGGGTTAATATTTACAACCCAGACAAAAAGTTTGTTAAGTTTTTAAAAACTCAAACTAAAGAAATGACAGCTCTTATGAAAAAACTAGGAGTTATTTAATCCTTCGGATTAAAAAATTTAAAGAGCAGTGAATATAAATACTACAAAAATTATATCACTGCTCTTTTTTATTTTTTCAGCATTTTATTTATATACTGCTTACCAAATTCAAGTTTTTACATTTGATGAAAATGCACCTTTTAACGCCAGAACATTTCCAATTTATTTAGGTTATGCTGGATTATTTTTTTCAGGGCTAAAGGTAATTTTACCAGACTCAAATACAATTAAAGTTGAACACAAAAATTTAGAATATAAAAAAACAGCAATATTAGTTTTAATTGCAATAATTTATGGAGCCACAATTT
>JAOHCJ010000066.1 GCA_028095445.1 Candidatus Pelagibacter sp. | reverse complement strand
TTTAAATCAGTTCTTAAAAAACTTTATAGTTTAGGTTGTAGAAATCTGTTAATTGAAGGTGGAAACGAACTAACAAAAAATATTTTAAAGAATAAGTTATTTAACCAATTTTATATATTCAAAAGTAAAAAGGTTTTATCAAAATTAGTACCTTATAAAGATTTTAATTGTTTTAAATATTTGTCTCAAAATTATAAAAAAAGATCAATTATTAATACAAGGCTAGGTAAAGACCTAATTACACTCTATAAGAGATAATATGTTTAATGGAATAATATTTAATCAAGGCATTGTTACCAAAATAAGTAAAAGGACGAAAGGTGTTAATATTTTTATAAAATCTGATTTAAAATTAAATAAAAGCAATCTTGGAATCTCTGTTGCATGCGATGGTGTTTGCTTAACATTGATTGGAATAAAAAAAAAAATAGCAGAATTTTACCTTTCCAATGAAACTGTTATAAGATCCAAATTCAAATTTTTAAAACTTAAAGATAAGATTAATATGGAATTACCTCTAAAATATGGCCACAAAATTTCAGGTCATATTTGTCAAGGACACATTGATACAATAGGAAAAGTCTCTATTATTAAAAGAATTGATAAATCATATTTATTTAGTTTTGATGTTGCAAAAAAAGAAAGAAAAAATTTAATAGAAAAAGCTTCAATTTGTATAAATGGTGTTTCATTAACGATTTCTAAATTAACTAAAAAAGGTTTTCAAATTTGGGTTATTCCCCATACATTAAAATTAACAAACTTAGCTAATTTACAAAAAAATTATCTAGTCAATATAGAGATAGATATCTTATCCAAATACGTTAGAAATTATTTTAATGAAAAAAAATAATTTTACATCAATTGAAACTATAATTGGAATTGCAAAAAGGGGCGGGATGTTCATTTTAGTTGATGATGAAAAAAGAGAGAATGAAGGTGATTTAATAATCTCTACTACCGACACTAATGCTAAAAATATTAATTTTATGGCTAAGTATGGACGAGGACTGATATGCCTAGCCATGGAAAGAGTTCAGGCAAAAAAATTAAATTTATCTCTAATGTCTCCTGTAAATCAATCAAGAAATAAAACAGCATTTACAATTTCAATCGAGGCAAAGAAAGGTATTACAACAGGAATATCCGCAAAAGATAGAGCAAAAACAATTAAAATAGCATCTAGAAAAAATGTAAAAAAAAATGAAATAGTATCACCAGGACATGTTTTTCCAATCATTGCTAAAGACGGTGGGGTTTTAGTTAGAGCCGGTCATACTGAAGCTTCCGTTGATATTTCAAAACTTGCAAAAAAAAATAATTCAGCAGTCATTTGTGAAATAATGAATGAAGATGGAACAATGGCTAAAGGTCAAGATTTATTTGATTTTGCCAAAAAACATGATCTAAAAATTGGTAAAATTGAAGATCTCATTGCTTACCGTCTTAAAAAAGAAAAATTGATTAAGTTAAAAAAACAATCTGACATTATTGTTAAAAATGAAGAGTACAAAATTAGGATATATGAAAATCTTCTAGATGGTTCTGAACATTTTGCTTTAATAAAAGGAACCTTAAAAAAGAGCCATACACCTAGAGTTAGAGTAATTTCTTCTAACGTAGTTCAAAACTACCTTATGAATCAAAAATTACCAAATTCATTTAACAAAACATTAAATTATTTTAAAAAATTTAATAATTGTGTTCTAGTATTCATAAAAGATACAAATTTAAAGTCTGTTACTCAAACTCTTAAAGACTATAAAAACAAAGATTTTTATAGAAAGGGTAATGATAAACTTATTAGAAATTATGGTATAGGCGCCCAAATAATCAAAGATTTAAAGATTAAAAATATGATATTAATCACAAAATCTCCCAAAAAGGTTATTGGTTTAGAAGGTTATGATATAAAGATTGTTAAACAGGAACTAATTTAATGAAAAAAAAATACTTAATAGTAATTGCTAATTATTATAAAAATATTTCTCAAGGCCTACTTCGTAGTGCAAAAGACACATTACCAAGATCTGCTTCAATAAAAATTATTGATGTTCCTGGAGTTTTTGAAATACCAATAACTATTTCAAAGAATATTAGAAAATATGATGGTTTTTTAGCACTTGGTTGTGTCATTAAAGGTCAAACACCACATTTTGACTTTATATCACATGCATCTACAGACGCTTTAATGAAGCTTTCTATAGAAAATAAAAAACCTGTTGGCAATGGCATTATTACTTGTTTAAATATGCGTCAAGCTGTTGCAAGAAAGAAAAAGGGAAGAGAAGCAGCTCTTGCTGTTTTATCTGTTTTGTCACAAAAATAATGAAAACTCCATATAACCCCAATCAAAGTCCAAGAGTTATAATCATACAGA
>JAOHCJ010000065.1 GCA_028095445.1 Candidatus Pelagibacter sp. | reverse complement strand
TGGAACGGACTCTTTAATGAGCTCCCAAACTTTTTTATTAGTTTGATTGATAGGGTTTTTAAAAGTACTTCCACTTGTTTTAATTTTTGTAGGTTGTGCTTTATCTTTCCTAGTTTTTAATTTAATTACTTCGTTTTCGATTTCTTTTTTTTCTTTTTTTTGACCTCTAAAAGATGCACTTAAAAAAATTAAATCATCTGATAAATCGTTATTTCTATACTCAAATAAAACTTTATCCGCTGGTATTGTGATAACTCTACCAAATCTATCTATAGCTTGTATTGAAATAAGTATGTCTTTAAACTCTTTATTAAAACACCCAGCATTCATTCTTAATCCGCCACCTATTGTTCCTGGTATACATGCCAAAAATTCTAAACCACCAATACCATTATCAGTAGCATATTCAGATAGTTTTTTATCTGTGCAGGCACTACCTGCCACAATAATATTATTTGGCAACAATGAAATATTGGAAAAATTTTTACCTAATTTAATGACTACTCCATCAAAAGTTTTATCACTAATTAAGGTGTTAGAGCCCGCACCTATTACATAAATCTTTTGTTTATTTCCAAATTCTTTTAAAAATAATAATAAATCATTAAGAGAGTCTGGTTTAAAATAAATTTTAGTTTTTCCACCTATATTAAACCAGTTACTTTTTTTTAGGTCAAAATCAAAATAAAATTTACTATTAATTTTATTAGAAAATATTTTTATCTCTTCAATTAACATTATAATATTTTTGGCAACTGTCTCATCCAAGCTGATATAGTGCCTGCTCCCATTCCAATAACTATTTTTTTTCCAAAAATATTGCTTTTTACAAATTTTGCTAAATCATATTGGTCATTAATTAAAAATAATTTAACTTTTGAATTTTTAATAATATCTCTAGCAAAATTGTTATAGTTAAAGCCTAGTTTAATTTTTTCTCCAGCTGCATATACTGGGCACAGAATTACAGTATCTGCTTTTCTAAAAGATAAACTAAATTCCTTTTTAAGATTTTTTAATCTCGATATTCTATGAGGTTGAAATACACATATAATTTCTTCTTTTTTATATGCGGCTCTCACTCCATTTAAAACTTCTTTAATTTCAGTTGGGTGATGGGCATAATCATCATAGAAGTTAGTTTCACGATATGTAAATATTTTATTAAATCTTCTTTGAACTCCTAAAAATCCTTTTAAACTTTTTTTAATAATATTTTTAGATATTCCAATGGTTGTTGCTACCGCTACTGCTGCAGTAGTATTTCTAATATTATGAATCCCGAGAAGAGGAATCTTTATATTATTGATTATGATATTCTTTTTTCCAGGCAATTTAATTGACAAATCGTATTCTGAAAAATCTTTTAGTTGTTTTATGTTTTTAATACGAAATTGTGATTTTGGATTAGTTCCATACGTATAGTAATTTTTTATTCTCAATTTTTTCAATATTTGATTATTATTTTTATCATCAACACAAATAAATGATTTGCCGAATGAAGGAACTTTGTTTATGAACTTCACAAATAAATTTTTAAGATCGTTTAATGATTTATAAAAATCCATGTGCTCTCTATCAATATTTGTAACTATTGAATATGTTGGTGGTACATGAATAAAACTTCCGTCTGATTCATCAGCTTCTAATATACACCAATCACTTTTTCCAAGTTTTGCTGAATTTTTAAGTGAATTAAGAACGCCACCATTAATAATTGTTGGATCTAATTTTGTTTTAGAGAATATTGCTGCTAATAAGGATGTCGTTGTAGTTTTGCCATGTGAACCAGTTACAACAATATTTTTGGTTAAAGAAACTATATGAGCTAACATTTCACCTCTTTTATAAATTGGTAAATGCTTTCTTTTTGCCTCAACTAGTTCTGGATTATTTTTTTTTATTGCAGATGAAATAACTAATATAGTTGCTTTTTTTATATTTTTTTTAATATGTTTAATTGAGATTTTTATTTTATTTTTTTTTAATCTTTCAATATTTTTATTATTAGTAATATCGCTTCCTTGAACATTAAAGCCCATACCATTCATTATTAAAGATAGACCACTCATGCCAATACCACCTATTCCAACAAAATGTATAACTTCAGTTTTTGCTAATTCAATTTTCATTAATAATTTTTATAATTTTTTGATTTATATTATTCCAGGTATTTTGGTAATTAAAATTTTTCATATTCTTTTTTTTATTTAAATATTCTTGTTTATTATCAACAATATTGATTAATTTGTTTACTAAAAAATCATTACTAATTTCAATTTGTCTCATAACCCAGTTGCAATCATTTTGTTCGTAGAAAAATGCATTCTCAAACTGATGATTGTCTTTAGCGCTGGGCAAAGGTATTGCAATATGCGGTA
>JAOHCJ010000064.1 GCA_028095445.1 Candidatus Pelagibacter sp. | reverse complement strand
TCTTATTTTCTCATATATTTGACGATTTGGTGAATTAGGATTGTTCATTGCTTCTTCTAATTCGCTGTATTTTAATCCTAACTGACTTTCATCAGTCCTACCATCATCCCATAGTCCGTCAGTTGGAGTTGAGTCGATAATTTCTTTTAGTATATTTAGTTCTCGCCCTATTTCCCAGACATCTGTTTTAGTACAATCAGCTATAGGAGATATGTCTACTCCACCATCACCATACTTTGTATAAAATCCAACCCCAAAATCTTCAACTTTATTTCCAGTACCAACAACAATTCCCTTGTTTGCAGCAGCAACTTGATAAAGTGTGGTCATTCTAAGTCTTGCTCTTGAATTTGCCATTCCATGATCACTATTAAATTTTGATAAACTATTCTCAAATGATTTAAATAATTTGTCTAAATCCAACGTATGAGCTTCGACGTTATTAAAATTTTTAATTAACCAGTCCTGATGTTTTAAGCTTAAATTATGTTGTGAAGATTTCTGTTTAATCGGCATTGATAAAACAATTGTTTTTAAACCGGTCATAGCACTTAATGTGCTTGAAACAGAAGAGTCAATGCCCCCCGATATACCGATAATTAAAGATTGAGCTTTAGTTGGCATTTCATTTACGTAATTTTTGATCCAATTACTTATAAATTGTATTTTTTCAGATGGACTCATAATTATAAAATTTAAACAAAATTGTATTTAATACAATTGTCTAAGATGCCGCTTTAATGTTATTTTTTGAATATGTGGCATTTTTTTTAATTTCATCTGAAATTAAAAATGCAAGTTCTAATGCCTGATTGGCATTAAGTCTTGGGTCACAATGTGTATGATATCTAGCAGATAAGTCTTGATCGGAAATTTTTTGAGCTCCACCAGTACACTCTGTTACATCTTGACCTGTCATTTCTATATGAAGACCACCAGCAAAACTTCCTTCACTTTGATGGCATTCAAAAACATTTTTAACTTCTTTAACTACATTGTTAAATGGTCGTGTTTTATACCCCGAAGTAGATTTAATTGTATTTCCATGCATTGGATCACATGACCAAATTACATTTAAACCTTCTTTCTTTATGCCTCTAATTAACTTGGGTAAAAACTTGCTTACATTGTCGTGACCAAATCTAGAAATTAAAGTAATCTTACCCTTTTCATTTTCAGGATTAATTTTATTACATAGATTAATTAAGTCATCACTTTTTAATGTAGGACCACATTTAATTCCAATAGGATTTTCAATCCCTCGGCAAAATTCTACATGACCACCGTCTAATTGTCTTGTTCTATCTCCTACCCAAACAAAGTGAGCAGAAGTATCATGATGTTCTCCAGTTGTAGAATCTACTCTTGTCATCGCTTGTTCAAAAGGTAAAAGTAGAGCTTCGTGTGAAGTCCAAAAGTTTACTGTCTTTAATCTTCTATTAAAATCTGAATTAATTCCACATGCATCCATAAATGCTAAAGCATCAGCAATTTTGTCTTCTAATTCTTTAAATTTTTTACCAGCAGGTGTTTTTTTAATAAATCCTAAATTCCATGTATGAACTTTTTTGAGGTCAGCAAATCCACCGTGAGAAAAAGCTCTAATTAAATTAAGAGTCGATGCTGATTGTGAGTAAGCTTTAAACAATCTTTTAGGATCAGGAATTCTTGATCTTTCATTAAATTCAATTCCGTTAATATTGTCACCCAAGTAACTAGGCAACTCTATCCCATCAATATTTTCGATAGCTGAACTTCTTGGTTTTGAAAATTGTCCAGCTATTCTTCCTAACTTAATTACTGGTAAAGATGCAGAGTAAGTTAAAACTAAAGACATTTGTAGTATTAGTTTAAATGTGTCTCTAATATTGTCTGGATGAAATTCTGCAAAACTTTCAGCACAATCACCTCCTTGTAGTAGAAATGCTTTACCATCTACAACGTCAGAAAGTTGTTCTTTCAAATGTCTTGTTTCACCAGCAAAAACTAATGGGGGAAAATTTTTAATCTTGTTAAGAACTAAATCCAGTTCCTTTTTATCTGGATATTCTGGAATGTGCTTAACAGGATAATTTTTCCAACTATTTATTTTCCAATTTTTCATGTTCAACCTAGGGGTGTTTTAGCAGAGTTTATTAATTATTCAACTGTAACTGACTTGGCTAAATTTCTTGGTTTATCAATATCATAACCTTTTTTTAAGGCCGAATAATATGCAAGTTTTTGTAATGGAATAGTTAACAAAAATGGAAGCAATTCATCATTAGTGTTTTCAACTTCTATTTTTTCCCAAATATTTTCTGAAACGACTTCATCTTTACTCTTATTTGTTATTAATAAAACTTTTGCACCCCTGGCAATAACCTCTTGCATATTGGAAATTG
>JAOHCJ010000063.1 GCA_028095445.1 Candidatus Pelagibacter sp. | reverse complement strand
TGATCAAGCTGATAAATATAAAGATCATGGCTTTAAAAATTTACACATTGTGGATTTAGATGGTGCTCTAACTGGAGAGACAGTTAATTTAGGTATCATTAAAGAAATAGTTGGTAAATTTGATTTAAAAATTGAAGTAGGTGGAGGCGTTAGAACTATTGTTAGTATCCAAAAATATATAGATGTAGGAGTTGAAAAGGTTATTTTAGGAAGTGCAGCTATTAAAGATAAAATTTTTTTAAAAGAAGCATGCCAGAAATTTCCAAATAAAATTGCTTTAGGTCTAGATGCTAAAGATGGATATTTGTCAGTTTCAGGATGGAAGGAAAACTCCAATCAATTCACTTTAGATTTCTTAAAAGAGGTAAATGATTATGGAGTTAGCAGATTAATTTTTACAGACATAAATAGAGATGGCACTAAACAAAGCCCTAATTTTAAAGAAACAATTAATGTTGCAAATATATCTAATTGCCCAGTAATTATTTCAGGAGGGGTATCTTCAATTGATGACATTAAAAAAGCAAAAGGCTTAAAAAATATTGAAGGAATAATAGTTGGTAAAGCTATCTATGATGGTGATATTAAATTAGAAGAGCTTGTGAAAGAAATAGATGCTTAAAAATAGAATTATACCTTGTCTTGATGTTAAAAATGGTCGAGTTGTTAAAGGTATAAACTTTGTAGACTTAAAAGATGCAGGAGACCCGGTAGAGCAGGCTAAAATTTATAGTGATGGTGGAGCAGATGAAATATGTTTTTTAGATATTACTGCTTCCAATGAAAACAGAGATACAATTTATGATGTAGTAGAGAGAACTTCAAAAAAATGCTTTGTACCTTTAACTGTTGGTGGTGGGGTTAGAAGTGTTGAGGATATTTCAAAATTACTTAATTGTGGAGCTGATAAAGTTTCTATTAATACAGCAGCAGTCCAGAATTCAGCAGTAGTTATAGAAAGTTCAAAAAAATTTGGATCTCAATGTATCGTAATTGCAATCGATGCAAAACTTAATGGAGATAAATGGGAGGTGTTTACTCATGGTGGAAGAAACAACACTAATATTGATGCTATAGAATTTGCAAAGAAAATGGAGGATAGTGGAGCAGGTGAGTTGCTAGTTACCTCCATGGATAGAGACGGAACACAAGTTGGTTATGATATTGATTTAATGTCCAAGATATCATCTAAAGTAAATATTCCACTAATAGCATCCGGAGGTGTTGGTAATTTAGATCATTTAGTTGATGGTATTAAATTTGGAAAGGCTAGTGCAGTCTTAGCTGCTTCTATATTTCATTATGGAAAACATTCATTGCAAGAAGCCAAAGAATATTTGGACTCAAAAGGAATTCCTGTTAGAATTTGAGTTTAAATTATGGTCAATAATAAATTAAAATTATTATATATCTTACTACCTTTATTTGTTTTTAAGCCATTATTGGCAGATGAAAGCTGGTATCAAACTGCTGCAAATCTTCACAAAGAATGGGCTAAAACTTATCATACTGTAAGTGATCTCGAGAGATATACTAATATTCATAAACTAGTGATTGGCAAAGATATAGAGCTTAAACCTGGCAAGGTTCCATTTCCAGGTTGGAAGACAAGTTTATCAATGAACGTAAAAGTAAAAAATGGAGCAATGGCTGAAATTATAGGTGCTGAAGATTTTGCTTATAAGGGAAAATCTTTTTATTCTTTTACAACTGACTACTCTAAATGTAAAAAAAAAGAAAAACAAAATGATTGTACTCATCATTTTGGAAGTGTAAGGACGGAGCTTACATCAAAGGAAGATTGGACATTTAGACAGGGAACAGAGAAATGGATAAATTATGCATTTATGCCTACGCGCAACATATTATTCCCAAAAAATCCACATAGAAAATTTACTGTAGGACAATGCCACCCAGATGGTCATAAAATTACCTGGATGATGACTATTCAATCGGCAAATTTAATTTTTAATCATGAATTTTCGAGCTTTAAAAACAATAATGAGTGGAAAACTAGTAGTATGGAAAAAAGAAGAGTTCTTAAAAAATTTAAAGTAAATAAAAATCATGGAACAGACAGTTGGACTAATGTTAGAATTAATTTTAAAAATTCTAAAAAGCCGGATGGTAAATTAAAAGTTTGGATAGATGGAAAACTTGCTTATGATTACGAAGGACCTACCAACTGGGGTAAAAAAAAACATAAGGGCAAAACAAGAAACGTTTGTTATTTTAAATTTGGTATATATTCTAACGCAAACCAAAAAGCAGAACACAAACATAAAGCAGAAGGCATGACGGTATTTACAGATTATATGGCAATGGCGAAGACTGAAGAAAAACTTGAAGCTTTATTATTAAAAGATAAATAATTATGAATATTTTTGATAGTTTAATTAAATTAGCTAGAGAAAGAAAAGTTAAACCTGTAGAGGGATCTTATACAAACAAACTACTTAGTGATAAATCTCTAAGTAAAGCAAAAGTTTTAGAAGAAATAGGTGAATTAATAGAAGCAGTAGAACAAGATACAAATAAAATCCATGAAGCGGCCGATGTTTTTTA
>JAOHCJ010000062.1 GCA_028095445.1 Candidatus Pelagibacter sp. | reverse complement strand
TATATTTTCTATCTCATCTTGAGTTCTAATATTTTCGTCATCTAAACTTTGTAGCTCTAAGTTCATTCTTTGAATTCTTGAAAGATTTTCAATATTCTTTTCTCTTAAAGGAGAAACTTTATCTGTTTCATTCTTAATTAAATTTTCAAATTTGGAAATTTGCTCATTAAATTGACTTACTTCTCCTTCTGCTTCAGTATTGATTTCACTTTCAATTTTAATTTCATGTTCGATATCTATTATTCGCAAGTAATATAAGCCAGCTTCAACCTTTTTTATTTCATTAGATATAAGCTTATACTTTGTTGCTTCCTCAGCTTGTTTCTGTAAGTTAGCTAATTGTTTTTCTTGTTGTCTTCTTAATTCATCTGCTCTTTTTAAGTTAGTTTCTGCCGCATTTAATCTAAGTTCAGCCTCATGTCTTCTTACATGTAGTCCAGAAATATTTGCAGCTTCCTCTAAAATAGCTCTTCTGTCGGTTGGTTTTGCTGTTACTAAAGCACCTATACGTCCTTGACTAATCATCGATGGTGAGTGAGCCCCTGTTGATAAATCAGCAAAAAGCATTTGAGCATCCCTTGCTCTAACTTCTTTATCGTTTATATAAAATTTAGACCCTTTATCCTTTTCAATTTTTCTTCTAACTTCAATTTGATCTAATTCTTTATATTGAAGAGGACCATCATGACCATCATTAGACATACTAATTGAAACTTCAGCAATATTTTTGGAGGCTTTATTGGATGTGCCGTTAAATATAACATCTTCCATCCCAGAGCCACGCATACTTTTTGCTGACGTTTCTCCCATCGCCCATTTAAGCGACTCTACAATATTGGATTTTCCACACCCATTAGGACCAACAATTCCTGTTAAACCATCTTCAATTAAAAAGTTAGTTTTTTCTGCAAATGATTTAAATCCATTAAGTTGGATTTTTTTAAACTCCATGAATTAACTTATATCAGTTTTTCCAAGTATTTTTTCAAATTTTTGTAATTTAAAGCTTTATCAAACTTTTTATCATTAATTATTATCGTAGGAGTAGCATTAACTTTGAATTTCTTAACTCCCTCGATTCGATCATTTAATACATAATCCTCAATAGCTTTATTGTTAAGGCACCTTTCAAAATCTACTTTTACACCTTCATCTTCTAAAAATTTCTTCAAAAATTTTGTTGCTTCCTCTGGTGTTTTTCCTCTTGCCCATTTCTCTTGACCTAAAAATAAAATATTTAATATATTTGGATTGCTATCATTGTTGCATTGTCCAATTTTTGAAGCATTAAACGCAGCAATATCTAAAGGAAAGTGTCTAAACTCTATTTTTACCAAACCCTTATCAATAAAGTTTTTTTTAAGTTCTGGATAAACATTTTTATGAAAATCGGCACAATGACTACAAGTTAATGACTCGTAGGTGATAATGGTGATTTTAGCACTTTTTTCACCTTCCGAAATTCTTTTGATCAATTTACTGTCTTCAGCAATCAGGCCCGAAGTAAAACAAACAAGCATGATGAATATTAGTAAGACTGTTTTTTTCATCTTTGTTTAAATAATTTAGTTAATTCTAATAGTGATTTTTTAATCTTATCATTTTTAATATCGTTAATTCTACATTCATACTTGCTATTTGTCACATGATTTTCATTTTCATCCTTTTTTTTAAATTTAATTTGAGCGTCATCAAAACTTATAAATTTTAACTTCTCAACTACAGTGTACCCAAAAAAACTATTCATTTTATCCATTATTTCTTTCTTTGAATATTCTAAGTCTACTTCATGCCCCCTTTTAACCATCACATGTAAAGTGCTAACACCAAATTTATTAGAATTTTTAAATGACTTTGGATAGCATATTTGAAAAATTTCGTTACCAACTATGTATTTCCAGTTATTTAGAGTTTCAGAGAATATGTGACCTTTTTTTTTGATTATTTTTTTTATATTTGTTGGTAAAGTATCTTTAAAGGATCTTAATCCTTGAAAGCTTCTATTTCTCTGCTTAATATTATTTTTAAAAGACATATTAGTTTAAAGCAATGATAACAAAAAAAATTCTGAATTGGTACGATAATAATAAAAGATCTCTTCCTTGGAGGGTCAAATGTTCTACAAAAAAAAAAGAGTACTTTACTCTTGTAAGTGAATTTATGCTTCAACAAACCCAAGTCAAAACGGTCATTCCATATTTTAAAAATTTTTTAAAAGATATTCCTGACTTTCATTCTCTTGCAAAGGTCAGTGAAACTAAACTCCTAAAAAATTGGCAGGGTCTTGGGTATTACTCAAGAGCTAAAAATCTAAAAAAAAGTGCAAAAATGATTGTTGATAATTATAACGGAAGACTTCCAAATAATTTTGAAGGATTAAAAAAACTCCCTGGAGTTGGAGATTATACAGCAAGTGCAATATTAGCTATCACGTTTAATCAACAAATAATCCCATTAGATGGAAATATAGAGAGAGTTTTAAAACGTATATTAAACTTAAAAACACAAGAAGAAATAAAAAAAGAAAATCTTCACAAACAAAAAAAAATTTTTGGTAAAACATTAAGATCAAGTGACTATGTTCAGGCCTTAATGGAAATAGGAGCCTTATTATGTAAACCAAAAAATCCATACTGTGATAAATGT
>JAOHCJ010000061.1 GCA_028095445.1 Candidatus Pelagibacter sp. | reverse complement strand
TCAAGAAGAAATGAATAGAATATCACAAAGACTGAATAACAAAGGCTTTATTGATCGTGCACCAAAAAATATTGTTGAACAAGAAAAAACTAATTATAATAACTTAATAAATGATATTAAAAAAATATCAGTAACTATAGAAAGTTTATAATGGCAAAATTTAACAAAAAGAAGCTTCCAAGTAGACATACTTCATTAGGACCAAGTAGAGCTCCCCACAGATCTTTTTATTATGCAATGGGAGAGACAGAAAAAGATGTTTCTAAACCTTTTGTTGGTGTCGTATCAACTTGGAACGAAGCAGCACCTTGTAATATTGCTTTAATGAGACAAGCACAATCGGTCAAGAAGGGTGTAAGAGCATCTGGTGGAACTCCTAGGGAATTTTGTACAATTACTGTAACAGATGGTATTGCTATGGGTCATGAAGGAATGAAATCATCTTTAATATCAAGAGAAATTATTGCAGACTCTGCTGAACTTACTGTTCGAGGGCATTGCTATGATGCATTAGTTGGAATAGCTGGATGTGATAAATCCTTGCCAGGATTAATGATGTCTATGGTCAGATTAAATGTGCCAAGTGTCTTTATATACGGTGGTTCAATATTACCAGGTCGATACAAAGGTAAAGATGTAACTGTTGTCGATGTATTTGAAGCAGTTGGTAAACATTCTGCTGGTAAAATGTCAGCTAAAGAATTAAGAAAACTTGAACTTGTAGCTTGTCCTAGTGCTGGAGCATGTGGAGGACAATTCACTGCTAATACAATGGCATGTGTATCTGAGGCAATTGGTTTAGCATTACCATATTCAGCAGGAACACCTGCGCCTTATGAAGAAAGAGATAAGTATGCACACCAAAGTGGTAAAACTGTAATGAACCTTTTAGCAAAAAATATTCGTCCAAGAGATATAGTAACAAGAAAATCCTTAGAAAATGCTGCTACAATTGTAGCTGCAACTGGTGGATCTACAAATGCAGGTCTTCACTTACCAGCTCTAGCTAATGAAATTGGAATTAAATTTGATTTAATGGACGTAGCCAAGATATTTAAAAAGACACCTTATCTTGCAGATTTAAAACCTGGTGGAAAATACGTTGCTAAAGATATGTGGTTAGCAGGAGGTGTTCCGATGTTATTAAAAACTCTATATGATGGTGGTTTTATACATGGTGATTGTATGACAGTTACAGGTAAAACAATAAAAGAAAATTTAAAAAATATTAAATTTAATCCAAAACAAAAAGTTCTTAGAAAGTTTGATAATCCTTTATCACCTGATGGTGGTGTTGTTGGTCTTAAGGGAAACTTAGCACCAGATGGTGGAATAGTTAAAATAGCAGGATTAAAAAAATTACAATTTACTGGTAAAGCAAGATGTTTTGATAATGAAGAAGCGGCTATGGATGCCGTACAAAATAAAAGATATAAAGATGGAGATGTAATTATTATTCGTTATGAAGGTCCTGTTGGTGGTCCTGGTATGAGGGAAATGCTTTCAACAACTGGTGCTATTTATGGACAAGGCAAAGGAGAGAAAGTAGCTTTAATTACAGATGGAAGGTTCTCTGGAGCTACTAGAGGCTTTTGTGTAGGTCATGTAGGGCCAGAGGCGGCATTAGGTGGCCCTATAGGTTTATTACGTAATGGAGATATTATTGATATAGATGCAAAAAAAGGCACTATAAATGTAAGACTGTCTAAAAAAGAAATGGCAGCTAGACATAAAAAATGGAAACCAAAAAAATCTGATTTTGGATCTGGTACATTGTGGAAATACGCACAAACAGTTGGTCCTGCTTATCTAGGTGCACCCACACATCCTGGCAAGAAAAAAGAGGTTAAAGAATATGCGGATATTTAGATAATGAAATTATAAATTAATTTGAATTTCTTACATGCTCTAAGTCAGACAATATCATTATTTCAACAAGTTTTGAAAAACTTACTCTAGGCGACCATTTTAGCTCTCTCTTAACTTTTGAAAAATTTCCTCTTAAGTTATCTACTTCTGAAGGTCTGAAATATCTTTTATCGATTGAAATAATAGTTTTTTTAGTTTTTTTATTAATAAGTTTTTCATTTAAACCTTTACCTATCCATTTAGTTTTTAAATTTAAAACTCTAACAGACTCATTAATGAACTGTTTAACAGAATAATTTTCACCAGTAGCTACAACATAATCTTTAGGTATACTAGTCTGTAGCATTCTCCACATAGCTTCAACATAATCCTCAGCATAACCCCAATCACGTTTTGCATAAATATTACCAATTTTTAATATTTTTTGTTTACCCATAATAATTTTGGCAAGGCCTAAAGATATTTTTCTGGTTATAAACTCTTCACCTCTTAAAGGAGACTCATGATTAAATAAAATTCCATTAACAGCAAACATATTATAAGATTCCCTATAGTTTTGTACTGTGTAATGAGCAAAAGCTTTTGAAGAGGCATAAGGACTCCTTGGGTGAAATAAAGTTTTTTCATCTTGATTTTTTTTGCCACTTTTACCAAACATTTCTGATGTTGAAGCTTGATAAAATTTAATTTTTCTTTTTTGGTTTCTTATAACTTCCAACATATTAAGTACACCAATTGCATTAACCTGGGATGTTTCGATTGGATTTTGAAATGAACTAT
>JAOHCJ010000060.1 GCA_028095445.1 Candidatus Pelagibacter sp. | reverse complement strand
CAAAACCCAAACGTTTATTTTGTAAAATATTTTTAGGTAGAAGTTTATGAATTTCTACTATTTTGAATTTATCACCAGATTGTTGTTTGGCTTGAATTGTGTATCTTCCATCCACAAAAAGATAATTTTTGTTTTTCATGATTATAGCTTGCCCTGCTGAACCATCAAAACCAGAAATGATTTTTAATCTATCTTTATTTGCATATTCAGAAAAAAACTCATCATTTTTAGGAATTATATAGCCATCAATTTTATATTTTTTAAATTTCTCTCTTAACAATGCAATTCTTTTTTTAATCATTTAATTCTTTTTTGGTATCTAATCCAACCAGGGCTTCTATTTTCTTCCTCTATTTCAAAATCTTGATTAAATTCAAAATCATCATCATTGTCTTTTGTTTCATCAAAAAATGAGTTTTTTTCTAAAAATTTTTCTGGCAGTTCATCAATAAATCTGGAAGCCATACTGTCAATCCAATCACCTTGATAAAATCTATTCATAGAAAATGATATTATTGCTTTTTTTTTTGCTCTAGTTATGCCGACATATGCTAATCTTCTTTCTTCTTCGAGACCATTTTGCCCTTTTTCTTCAATTGATTTTTGGTGAGGAAAAAGGCCTTCTTCCCACCCAGGTAAAAAAACTACATCAAATTCCAAACCTTTCGAGCCATGCATTGTCATCATATTAATTTTTTCTCCTTCCCAATCTTGGTCAATTGAAGTTGCTAATGCAACATGTTCTAAAAAACTTTCTAAACCATCAAACTCTTTCATGGCACTTAGAAGTTCTTTAATATTTTCTAATCTATTTTCATTATCCACATCTTTTTTATTTTTCAACATTGAAGAATAACCAGATTCGTCAAGAACTAGTTGCAATAATTTTACATGACCAATATTTTTTAAATTTGAATCATTTCTCCATTTATTCATTAAAAATAAAAAAGAGCTGAGGCCAATTTTTGTTTTTGGTTTAATTAAATTTAATTCAATTAATTTTTTTGATGAAATCTCCAAACTTACAGAATTGTTTTTTGAGTGTTCATGTATTAATTTTATTGTGCTTTCCCCAATAGACCTTTTGGGGTTATTTACTATTCTGTCAAAAGCCAAATCATCTTTTGATTGATGAATGAGTCTTAAATAAGCTATACAATCTTTAATTTCTGCACGTTCATAAAATTTTGTACCACCTAAAATTCTATAAGGGAGTCCTATTTTTAAAAAACGTTCTTCAAATTCTCTTGTTTGAAATATAGCTCTTACTAAGATAGCAATATTGTTAAAAGAATATTTTTTTTTTAATTTTTTTTCTATTTCATCGGAAATTCCTATTGCTTCATCTTTACCATTTTTGAAACAGTTAAGCTTAACTAGATCTCCTTCTTCCATTGTCGTTTTTAAGGTTTTTCCAACCCTATTTTGGTTATTAGCAATAAGACTTGAAGCAATAGATAAAATATTTTGCGATGATCTATAATTTTCTTCTAATCGTATTACCTTAGAATTTTTATAAACTTGATCAAATTCTAAAAAGTTTTTTATTTCTGCTCCACGCCAACTATAAATAGATTGATCATCATCTCCAACACAGCATATATTTTTATGTTTACTTGATAATAGATATAACCATCTACTTTGAATATAGTTTGTGTCCTGATATTCATCTACTAGTATATATTTAAAGTTATTAGAATAAATTTCTCTAATATCTGAATTTTTTTCTAACATTTTTACTGTGTGTAAAATTAAATCTCCAAAATCACATGCATTTAAATCTAATATTTTTTGTTGATATATACTGTAGAGAGGCAATATAGTTTTTTCGTATATGTCATTTTTATTAATTATAACCTCGTTTGGATAAAAGCCTTTATTTTTCCATTTATCAATAATTGACAATATATACTTAGGCGCGAGTTGCTTAATATCTATATTTTCAGCCTTACATATATTTTTAATTAATCTCACTTGGTCATCTGCATCAATAATTGTGAAGTTTGATGATAGTCCAACCGCAGAAGCATGTTTACGTAAAAGTTTTGCGCAAATAGAATGAAAGGTACCTAGCCATGATAGTCCAATAGCTTCTGAATTTAGTATGAAGCTAACTCTTTGCTGCATTTCTTTTGCCGCTTTATTTGTAAAAGTCACAGAAAGGATTTGATTGGGAAAAGCCTTTTTTTCTTTAATTATATGGGCAATTCGAGAAGTAAGAACTTTAGTTTTCCCAGAACCTGCCCCAGCGACTATTAGTAAAGGGCCATCAAGATGTAAAACAGCCTCTTTTTGTGCTTTATTTAGATTAATTAAATATTCTGAGTTTATCATTTTAAAAATATCATTATAAGCTTATTAGATCTCAATGGTAAATATGAATCAAAAAAATTTAAAAAAAATTATTAAATTTTTTGATTCATTGATTGAAAAGACATTATTCCAACTTAAAAATAAAACAAATAGATTTTTTGGTCCCAATTCCAAGGTAAGCAACTTTAATAAAGCCGTAATAGCTTTTATTTCTTTATTATTTATTTATTTATTTTATCTCTCTATTCCAACTTTGTATAACAAGTCGTGGGTTCAAAATACTGTTGAAAATCAGCTATTAGAAAATTTTAACATGAATTTTAGTACATCTTACGACATTACTTAT
>JAOHCJ010000006.1 GCA_028095445.1 Candidatus Pelagibacter sp. | reverse complement strand
GAAGAGATTTGGATTAATAATAATTTTGAAATTTCTGATAAAGAAATTTTAAGAATAGTAAATAGTTAAAGATATTTAACGTCTTCGATCTCAAAATTTTTTATACCTACAGGAGTTTTAATTTCAACTAAATCTTTTTTATTTTTTCCAATTAAACCTTTCCCTATAGGAGATTGAAAAAAAATTAATTTTTTTTTTAGATCAGCTTCATCTTTTCCTACAATTTTGTAAGTAATTTTTTTTCCTGTATCTAGGTTTATTAGATTTACTGTGGATCCAAAAATAACTTTTCCATCATTAATAATTTTTGTAACATCAATTACATTTGCTCTAGCTATAATATCATTGATTTCAGCTATTCTACCTTCATTATGAGATTGCTCTTCTTTTGCTGCATGGTATTCAGCGTTTTCTTTTAAATCACCATGCGATCTTGCTTCTGCAATAGCAGCAACTATTTGAGGCCTTTTTTTTTCTTTTAAAAAAATTAATTCTTCTTTTATATTTTCAAGCCCAGTCAATGTTATTGGTTCTTTATCCATTTTAATCCCATTTAGCTATTGGTGGTAAAGACATCATAATTCCTTCGACATTTCCACCAGTTTGAAGTCCAAATTTTGTTCCTCTATCATAAAGTAAATTAAATTCAGCATATCTCCCTCTTTTAATATGCTGCTTTTTTTTTTCTTTCGTGGTCCATTTTTTTTTTAAATTTTTTATTTATTATTAAATAAAATCTGAAAAGTTACCCCTAGATCAGAAACAAATTTAAAATCTTTTTCCCAATTGTTCTTTTTATAATCAAAAAAAATACCACCTATGCCTCTTGTTTCATTTCTATGAGGTAGATAAAAGTATTTATCACACCATTTTTTATAAGTTTTATAATATTTTTTATTATGTCTATTACACATTTTTTTTAATTCTTTATGAAAATATATTTTTTCTTTATTGTCAGTTATGCATGGTGTTACATCTATTCCACCACCAAACCAACCGAATGTTGTATAAATAAATCTAGTATTAAAATGAATTGCTGGAATATGTGGATTGTTCATATGCATTACAACCGATATTCCTGAAGCCCAAAAATTCGGATTCTTACTTGTGCCCGGAATTTTTTCTCTCATTTCTTTTGATAATTTGCCGTAGACCTCAGAAAAGTTTACACCAACTTTTTCAAAAACATTGCCCCCTTTTAAGATTCTGAATTCACCACCACCTTCGTCTTTAAGTTTACTTTTGTGCCATGTTTTGGGCGTAAATTTTATTTTATTTTTTTCTAATTTTTCAATATCATTACAAATAACATTTTGTAATAATTTGAACCAATTCTTAGCAATTTTTTTTTTTATTTCTTTATCCATTAATATTCACAATTAGTTTGTCTTAAATTTTCAGAAAGAACTATAGCAACTGAACTAGCTATATTTAAAGATCTTTTATTGTTAACCATAGGTATTTTTAATCGAAATTTAGTTGAATTATGTACATGCTCAGGAACACCAGCACTTTCTCTACCAAATAAAAGTGTATCATTAATTTTAAATTGAAAGTCAGTATAGGAGTTAGCTGATTTCGTAGTCATTAATATTACCCTTTTATCATTCTTAGATTTAAAGAATTCATTGGAACTTTGATAAAATTTGATCATTTTTTCATCCATATAATCCATAACTACTCTCTTAAACCTTTTGTCGCTAAATAAAAATCCGCATGGCTCAATAATCTCCAAATCAGCCCCTAGACATGCACACGTTCTAATGATAGCAGCAGTATTTTGGGGAATATCGGGTTCATACAAGGCTATTTTAGGTCTTAATTTCATGGTTTGTGTGTCATTGTTTCTATAGAAAAAAAACTTTTTTCTTATATGAAATCATATATTAGATAACAATAAAGAAAAAATTAAAAGATGTCTGAAAAAAAACCTGAAAGAAGAGAATTTCTATTTACTGCCTCATATGCAGTTGGAGCTGTAGGTGTTGGAGCGATTGTTTGGCCTTTAGTAGATCAAATGAACCCAGATGCCTCTGTTAAAGCATTGGCTAGCACAGAAGTTGATGTAACCTCAGTCCAACCTGGAAAAACAATAACTGTACTTTGGAGGGGAAAACCAGTTTTTATCAAAAGAAGAACACCTGAAGAAGTGGCAGAAGCAAGAGCTGTAAAGATGGAGGATTTAAAGGATCCGCAAAAAGATGAGGATAGAGCAAAAGATCCAGAATGGTTAGTCATGTTAGGTGTTTGTACCCATTTAGGGTGTGTGCCCTTAAATGATAAAGGAGACTACAATGGTTGGTTTTGTCCTTGTCATGGATCACACTACGATATATCTGGAAGAATTAGAAAAGGTCCTGCTCCAACAAACATGGAAGTTCCAAAATATGAATTTGTTAATAGCAACACAATTAAAATTGGATAATAAATAATTATGAGTGATCACGAGTACGTTCCTAAGTCAAAATTTGGAAAATGGTTTAATGATAGGCTTCCACTCTTATCACTTGCCAGTCATTTAACTGACTACCCAACACCTAAGAATTTAAATTATTGGTGGACCTTTGGTGGAATTTTAACCTTTTGTTTAATTACACAAATAGTTACAGGTTTAACTTTAGCTATGCACTACATTGCCCATGCTGATATGGCTTTTGAAAGTGTTGAACACATAATGAGAGATGTAAATTATGGATGGCTTATAAGGTATATACATTCTAATGGTGCATCGATGTTTTTTTTAGCAGTATATATTCATATATTTAGATCTTTGTTTTATGGATCGTATAAATCTCCAAGAGAAATAATTTGGATTATCGGAATAATGATTTATCTTTTAATGATGGCAGCTGCATTTATGGGATATGTACTTCCTTGGGGTCAGATGAGTTTTTGGGGAGCAACAGTTATTACAAATCTTTTTAGTGCAATACCACTTATAGGCACAGGAATAGTAGAGTGGTTATGGGGAGGTTATTCTGTAGATAACCCTACTTTAACTAGATTCTTTACACTTCATTACTTGATACCATTTTTAATTTTAGGATTAGTTGTTCTCCATATCTGGGCATTACATGTTCCAGGGAACAATAATCCAGTAGGTATCGATATAAAGAAACCCTCAAAAGACACCGTACCGTTTCATCCATACATAGTAATTAAAGATGGTTTTGCCTTATTAATGTTTATGATTGTCTTTGCGTTCTTTGTATTTTATTCTCCAAATATTCTAGGTCATGCTGATAATTATATTGAAGCAAACCCGATGGTAACACCAGCTCATATAGTTCCAGAATGGTATTTATTACCTTTTTATGCAATCTTAAGATCTGTCCCAGACAAGTTACTTGGAGTGATAGCAATGTTATCAGCAATTTTAATTTTAGCTGCACTACCTTGGTTAGACACTTCAAAAATTAGATCAGCAGTATTTAGACCTTTGTACAAGCAATTTTACTGGATACTAGTAGCCGATGTACTAATATTAGGCTATGTGGGTGCAATGCCAGCTGAAGGTTTATATTTATTGGTTGCAAGAGTAGCTACAGCTTATTACTTCATTCATTTTTTAATAATTTTGCCAGTTTTGGGATTTAAAGAAAAAACTATACCCTTGCCCTTAAGCATTACAGAACCGGTACTAGGAGGGATGCCAATAGCATCAGCTGTTAAGAAAAAAGAAAGTTTAAATTAATTAAGTGAAAAACATTTTAAAAATTAACTATTCAATTATTTTTTTATTAGTAGGAACTCTTGCAGTAAATGCAGCAGAAAAAGTTGATCTTTTAAAAACAGATTGGAGTTTTAAGGGATTATTTGGAAAATTTGATAGAGGAGCATTACAAAGAGGGTATCAGGTTTATTCAGAAGTTTGTGCTGGCTGTCATTCAATGAAATATGTAAGTTATAGAAATTTAGCAGAACCAGGTGGACCAGAATTTTCAGAAGAACAAGTAAAAGCTATAGCAGCAAATTTTGAAGTTGCCGATGGGCCAAATAATGACGGAGAAATGTTTACTCGGCCTGCTAAACCATCAGATAAATTTGTTATGCCTTTTGAAAATGTTAAAGCAGCACAAGCAGCTAATGGTGGAGCATATCCCCCAGACATGTCGGTACTAGCAAAAGCTAGAAGTGGTGGCGTTGATTATATTTACTCAGTACTTTTAGGTTATGAAGATCCACCAAGTGATATAACGCTTGATGATGGGGTTTACTATAATAAATACATGTATGGTAATAAAATTAAAATGTCACAACCTTTAATGGATGATGCAGTAGAATATAGTGATGGTACAAAAGCTACAGAAGAGCAAATGGCAAAAGACGTCACAACATTTTTAATGTGGGCCGCAGAACCACATTTAGAAGCAAGACATAAAATGGGCTTTAAAGCTATTTTGTATTTAATTATTTTAACAATTCTAGTTTACTTTAGTATGAAGAAAATTTGGTCACGTATTGAATCTGAAGTTTAAAACATCACCATCTTTGACAATATAATCTTTTCCCTCAAGCCTCATTTTCCCATTGGTTTTTGAATTAACCCAACCTTCATTATTAATAAAATCTTCATATGCTATCGTTTCGGCTCTTATAAACCCTTTTTCAAAATCAGTATGAATTTCACCTGCAGCTTTTGGAGCAGTACAATTTTTTTGAATTGTCCAAGCTCTAGTTTCTTCAGGCCCTGACGTAAAATAAGTATCTAGCTCTAAAATATTATAACCTTTTTGAATTAACATATTTAAACCTGTTTTTTTTAGCCCAATCATTTCCATATAATTCTCTTTTTCATCATTTTCAAGCTGATTAATTTGATTTTCAATATCAGCAGAAACTATTAATGTATTTTTTTCTCCAAATTTTTTGACAAAAGCTTCTGTGTATTTATTGCCAGTTTGAACACTCGCTTCATCTACGTTGCAAACAAAAATTTTAGGTTTTAGAGATAGTAAACCACTTTGATTTAGAATTTTTTTTTCAAATTGATTATAAAGGATTTGAGTATCTTTAGAATTATTTATGCAGTCCAAAGTAATTTCTAGGATTTTTAACTGTTCTTCATCTACATTTTTTTTGTTATTTTTTTCTAGTCTTTTTTGAATAGACTCTAGGTCTGCTAACATCATTTCAGTTTCAATGATTTCTAAATCTCTTACTGGGTCCACATCAGGATTTACATTTTGAATATCATCAGAATCAAAGCATCTTATCATGTGTATTACAGAGTCCACTTCTCTTATATGGGATAAAAATTTATTTCCTAAACCCTCACCTTTAGAAGCACCTTCTACAAGGCCAGCAATATCTACAAACTCAATAGTAGTATTTATTTTTTTTTTTGATTTTGATATTTGCACTAATTTATCTAATCTTTCATCTGGTACAGGAACAACACCAATGTTTGGTTCAATCGTACAAAAAGGAAAATTAGCTGCTTGTGCTTTGTTTGAATTTGTAAGTGCATTAAATAATGTAGATTTACCAACATTAGGCAAACCAACTATTCCACATTTGAAACTCATTATTTATTATTTACTGTACTTGAAAATAAATCCAATTTTTTATCAATCAAAATAGATATTGAGTCAACAATATTGTTGGTTATTTTTTCTAGCTGAATCATTTCATCATCATCAAAATCGTTTAAAACATGGTCTACTACATCAACTTTTGTTTTAGGTTTTCCAATCCCAATTCTTACTCTTGAATATTCTTTTCCAATAAATTTATCTATTGACTCTATTCCATTATGCCCTGCACTTGACCCTGCAAACTTTGCTTTTATTTTCCCAAATTCAATATCTAAATCATCATGAAAAACTATTACATCTTCGGCATCTATTTTGAAATACTCTATTAGTTCACGAATACAAATTCCAGAATTGTTCATAAAAGTTAGCGGTTTTATAGCATAAACTTTTTTGTCATTGATATTACCAGTAGTTAGCAATCCTTTGAATTTCGGTTTTTGTTTTGATAGACCAAACTTATTATTCAGAGCATCAATCATTTTGAAACCAATATTGTGTCTATTGTTTTCACTGTCAGGTGTTGGGTTTCCTAAACCTACAAATAATAACATAATTTTTTTAAATCGTATTTAGGGATCTTCACAACAATAATTTGATTATTTTTTTTCTTCAGGGGCTTTCTTTTCTTCGCCTTCTTTTTTATCTTTATCTCCCTCTGTTGCTGGAGCTGCTTCTTTGCCTTCTTCTGCACCTTCTGCACCTTCAGCTGCTTCTGCCTCAGCAGGTTTTTCAGGTTCTTTCATAACTGTAGGAGCTGCTAATGTTGCAATTACAAAGTCTCTTCCTAAAATTGTTGGCGTAACCCCTTCTTCAAGTTTGACTGATGATATTTTAAAGCTTTCCCCGATATCTACCCCATCAAGATTTATAATAATTGACTCTGGAATTTTTTCACTAGGACATTTTAATTCTATTTTTCTTCTAACAATATTTAGTACACCACCTCTTTTTAGTCCTGGTGATGATTCATGATTAATAAATTGTACTGGTACCTCTATTCTTATTTTAACCCCAGGCACGACTCTAAGAAAGTCAACGTGAGTAGGGTCATCTGATAAAATATTATATACAATTTCTCTGGGCAGAACGTTTTGATTTTTACCATCAACATTAAGGGTAATAATACTTGATAAGAAACCTTCTTTGTCTAATAAAGACTTGAGAGTTTTTCTTGAAATAGAAACTTTTTCATTTTCTTTGCTTCCACCATAAATAATTGCAGGCACATTGCCACCTATTCTTAGGGATCTGACATCTCCTTTTGATTTTGTATTTCTAGTGTTAGCTTCAAGTGAATTCATAAAAAGAAAAGTTTTTAGCTCAAGTTTTGAAATAACTCAAGATAATTATTTAAATAAGTCAGATACCGATGTTGAATTAGATATTCTTTTAATCGCTTCACCCATTAGGCTTGAAATTGGTAAAACTTCTATGTTTTTAGCTTTCTTTGTTTTATCTAGATTGTCGATCGTGTCTGTTATTACTAATTTTTTTATAACTGATTTTTTGATTTTATCTACCGCTTCTCCACTTAGAACTCCGTGAGTAATATAAACATATACTTCTTTGGCTCCTCTATCTTTTAATGCTTTGGCTGCATTTATTATAGTCCCTCCTGAGTCAATTATATCGTCTACTATAATACAAGTTTTGTCTTTAACATTACCTATTACATTCATCACTTGTGATAGGCCAGGTTTAGGTCTTCTTTTATCAACTATTGCAAGGCCTACATTTAAAATTTTACTTAGAGCTCTTGCTCTTTCGGTTCCTCCAACGTCAGGAGCTACACATATTATATTTTTACTTTTAATATTTTTTTTAACATGTCTAGCAAAAATAGGAGTGGCAAATAAATTGTCTACAGGTATATCAAAGAAACCCTGTATCTGTCCTGCATGTAAATCCACAGTGACAACTCTATCAGCACCAGCTTTTGTTATTAGATTAGAAACAAGTTTTGCAGAAATAGAAGTTCTAGGTACTACTTTTCTATCTTGCCTAGCGTATCCAAAATAAGGAATTACAGCAGTAATATTTTTGGCTGATGATCTTTTTAACGCATCAATACAAAGAAGTAATTCCATCAAATTATCATTTGCTGGTGAAGAGATTGATTGGATAATAAAAATGCTATTACCTCTAATATTTTCATTAATTTCTATATAGATCTCCCCATCAGAAAATTTTCTAATACTGGAATTTATTAGTTTACTTTTTAAAAACTTTGCAATATTTTTACTTAATGGTTTATTGCTATTTCCTGTTAATAATTTCATATTAAAAGTATTAATTAATCATAATTACTGAAATATTTCTACCATAATCATTCTCATTGCGACTAATAGATCTTCTGGCACTAAAAAAATTATTTTTTGTTTCAAAAGTGTCCCTATTAATAACATCTATTTTCTTTATATCTAAGCACTTTAATTGAGAATAAATATATTTATTTAATCTAAAGTAATTTTTATTACCTTTTTTTTTAAAAAAAATTTTTGATTTTTTATCTTTTCTTAAAAAAAGTTTTTTAAAGTCTTCTTGAACTTCATAATTCTTAGATGAAATGCATGGTCCTATTACAGCTGTCATATTATTTGGCGAACAACCTTTTTTAATCATAAATTTAACTACTTTATTTACAATACCTTTTAAAGCGCCTTTCCAACCAGCATGAATTGCAGCAATAAAATTTTTATTGTTATCATATATTAATACAGGAGCACAATCGGCAGTTAAAATAGCGATTGGCATATTGGCTCTATTTGTGATTAAAGCATCACCAGTTAATTTATTTCTTAATTTTTCATTTTTATTTATGAAGTAGAATTTATTGCTATGTATTTGATTTAATAAAATTATTTTTTTGGATTTTGATCTAATTTTTTTTATTACTATTTGTAAATTTTTTAACACATAACTTTTATTATCAAAAGATCCTGGGGCACAATTTAAACTTTTATATATACCTTTAGATTTACCACCCATTCTATCAAAAAAAGCATGATTTATATTTTTGTATTTGGATAATTTTTTTGACTTGATCAATTTAAAATCCTAGTTTAAATTTATTTTTTTTATTAGTAATAAACATAACTTTAAACAAATTTCCCATTTGGTAATCATCAATTAATCTTTTAACTCTAAAATAAATATCAGCTTTTTTACTAAATGGTAAACCTTTAGATAAAATTTCAGCCCTATGTAATATGCCTAATTTTATTAAAAATTTTTTTTGTGTAGTTGCCATAGAGTAAAATGTTCCTAGTTTTTTTACTATTTGATTCATTAGATTAAAACTTATGTTGTATGTAATATCTGAGGTACCAAAATTATTTAGAACATCATTGAATTTATGCTTTGAAACAGCTTGAAGGGTGTTCTTCATTTTTTTTTCAAAATAACCATAATCTATAATTAAAATTCCACCGTTATTTTTTTTTATGTTATTAGTAATATTTGCTAAATATTGATATGCAATAGGTGAATATTCTATAAAGTTTTGTTTATAAGAAATTTTAAGCTTAATTTTTTTTTCAAATTCTTGCATAAATGTAAGAATATCACAAAACTCTTGTTTATTTTTATCAATAAACTTAACATGTCTTTCATACCATCTACTTTTTTTTTTTATAAATTGCTTTATAGGCAATGCGTCAAAAAATTCATTCGCAATAAAAAGGGAGGGTGAATTATTTAATTCATTAAGATTCTTTAGCCATCTCGTATTTTTTGCATTAATGCTTTTTTTTTGAATTTTTTTAAGAAAATCACTTTTTTCTAGAATGTTAATCTTGCAAGATTTTTTAAATTTTGGAAATTTATCAAATGTACTTATTAAAGCTCTCATCATTTCACCATTACCAGCACCTAGTTCGATTAAATTAAACTGTTTAGGGCTTTTTAAACTTTTCCAAAATGAGACAATCCAAATTGCAATCATTTCAGAAAACAAAATTGATATATTTGGAGCTGTAATGAAGTCTCCTTTTTTCCCAAAAGGATCATTTTTCATGTAGTAGCCAAATTTCTTATTGTATAGAGATTGTTCTATAAATTTATCCAAACTTAATAAGCTATTTTTTTTAATCTTCATTTATTTTTATTTAAAAATAAGTAAATTCCAATAACAAAAAAGAAAATACTTAATAATTGGCCCAATGTTAGGTTTAAAAATAAATATCCAATATGAGGGTCAGGAGATCTGAAAAATTCAGTACCAAATCTAAATAAAGAATAAAAAATTAAAAATAAAGCAGATAATTTTCCTGGATTTTTTGAAATAAAATTTTTTTCTAAAAAATATCTAAGTAATACGAACAAGATAGCTCCTTCTAAAATCGCTTCATACAGTTGAGATGGATGTCTGTTTATATCATCTATTAATATAAATTTTACTGACCAAGGAAGATCTGTAGGAATACCATATAATTCTGAATTTATAAAGTTGGCAACTCTTCCAAAAAAAATTCCAATAGGTGCTGTTAAAGCGATTAGGTCAAGAAAGATAAATTTATCTATTTTATGTTTTTTAGAAAATAATTGAGCTGCAATCACAACTCCTATCAATCCACCATGAAATGACATTCCGCCATTCCAAACCATAAGAATTTCTATCGGATTTTTTAGATAATATTCAAAATTATAGAATATTGCATACCCAAGTCTTCCCCCTAAAATAATACCTAGAATTAGATAAGCTATAAAATCATCAAATAAATTTAATAAATAACCATCTTTAATTATTTTTTTTTTACAGTAGAGCCAACCTAGTGAAATTCCCACGATATAAGCCAATGAATACCATCTAATTTCTAATGAAAAAAATTCAAAAGCCACTGGGTCAAAATTGTTAATAAACATTTTTTTAAAAAGTACTTATAAAGTATAATAGATTTATAAACGAATATATGACAAAATCAAAATTTGTAATCAATAAATTAGCAAAATTATTTGAGCAAGGTCTTGTTTCTTATAAAGATTTAAGCTCAGAAATTTTTAATATTTTGAGATCTAAAAGAGATGAAATAGTTTTTAAGATGAAAATAACTAGTAAAGAAGAAACTGATATTTTAATTAAAAGAATTGATAGTCTTGAAAGGAAAATTGAAAAATTAGAAAAAAAAAAATCAAAAAAAACTTCTACAGTGGTAAAAAAATCTTAACTTTAAGTCCACCTAATTCAGATTTATCTAATAATATATTACCTCCATGAGATTTAATAATATCTGAAGTTATAGACAAACCAAGACCAACACTTGATTTTGAATCTCCTCTGCTTTTATCTATTTTATAAAAAGGTTTAAAAACATTATCATATTCTTTTTTAGGTATACCTGGACCGTTATCATCAATAATTATCAATATACTGTTTTTATTATTTGATAATTGTAAGTTTATTTCATCAGCATATTTTACTGAATTATTAATTAAATTGTTTAAAGATCTTTGGATTAAGTTTTTTTTTCCATTAAAATAAACTTTTGGAACTATTGATTGTGAAATAACTTTATCTTCATATTTAATGATAGTGCTTTCTACTAGTTTTGAAATATCAAAAATTTCATTTTTTTCTGAATAATTTGAGCTTGTGAATTGTAAATATTCGTTTAGCATTTTTTCCATTTCATCAATATTTAAAGACATCTTTTTTGATAACTCCTCATCTTTAATTAATGCTAGTTGAAGCTTCATTCTTGTTAAAGGTGTTCTTAAGTCGTGACTAATACCTGATAACATTTCAGATCTTTGATTTAAGTGTCTCATTATTCTTTTTCTCATTTTATCAAATTCGAATCCGGCTTGTCTTATTTCTAAAGCGCCTGATGGCCTATATTCATCAATATTTTCTCCTCTGCCAAATTTTTCTGCCGCTTTAGCAAGATTAATAATTGGTCTTGTTTGATTTTTTAAAAAAATTATTGCTATAGATACCATTAACAATGCAGGTAATGTAATCCATAAAGCAAACATTCTTGCAGATGCACTTGTTACTCGATCTTTTGGAATTAAAAATTCGAAATAACCGTCTCTATGTTTTATATTTATTATTATTAATTCTTTATAAGCAGTTGTGTCAAAAGAATAGTTTTCAGAACCCATGATAGACTTTAGTTCTCTTCTTAAGGATCTATCAATTGGACTGTACCATCTTTCTTTTTGTTTTTTTAAAAACATTTCTTTTTTGAATTTTACATTCAAGTCTAAATAAATTGAAAAAAGACCTGAAAGATCATTATTATTATATTGTCCATTGTCATAAGCGGTAATAAAGGTTTTTATTTCTCCAACTAAAGCTCTTGTCATTCCTTTGTTAGTCTTAATCCATAGGCTATCAAAAAAAACAATTGTAATTACGAGTTGTAAAACCAAGATTGGTGTGGCGACTATTAAAAGTGCTCTATAAAATAATCTTTTAGGAAATAAATTTTTTAATAATCTAGTCAATCCATAAGACATAGCCAGCACCCCTTAATGTTTGTAAATATTTTGGATTTTTAGGATCAACTTCAATTTTTTTTCTTAATCTAGTAATAATAACATCTATAGATCTCTCTTTATCTAGATCTATTAATCTTCCAATATCTTCTCTCGAAAAAGTTTTTCCTGGTTCATTAATCATTTTTTCTAAAATAATTTTTTCAGTATTATTTATTTTAAATTCATTTTTATTTCTTAAAATTAATAGTTTATTGAGATCAATCTTAACATTATCAAATTCAATAATTCTTTTCTGATTATCTTTTTTTATTTTATTAAGAATATTTTTTATTCTTAAGGTGAGCTCTTTTGGTTCAAAGGGCTTAGGTAGATAATCGTCTGCTCCAATCTCTAGCCCTTCTACCCTATCATTTGCTTCACCTTTAGCTGTCAAAAGAATTACTGGTGTATTAATTTTTTTTTTATTTTCTTTAATAAATTCTAATCCACTTTTTCCAGGCATCATCACATCTAAAACTATCAAATCAAATTTAATAATTAAAATTTTTTCTGAAGCACTTTCGGCACTATTTGCAGTAGTTACTAAAAAGTTATTTTCATTCAGATATTGTTTAACCAATGATCTTATTCCATCATCATCATCAACAACTAAAATATGAGCTATAAAATTATTCATTTATTATTTTTTTTAAAACTCCTTCAAAGTTAATTACTTGTTCTGAGCTTGAATTTAAAAGAGCGTTATGTATTCTTTTTTTTTGCATTGAAAATATTTCTTGATAGATTTTTTTTCCTTGATTACTTAAAAAAATATGCTTCACTCTAGTATCCTGTTTATCCTTTTCAAATAAAATTGTCTCAAGTTTAATTAAATCTTTTAAAACTCTATTTAAACTTTGTTTTGTAATTTTTAATTTCTTAAGTAATTCTGATATTGAAATTCCTTCATACATTGAAAGCAGATGTAAAACCTTATGATGAGCTATGCCAATTTTATATTTATCTAGTGTTTTCTTGGCATCTGCAAAAGATTCTCTGTAGCTCATGAAAAGTTTCTCGATTAATTTTTTCAACTGAGTATCTTTTAAATATAATTCTTTCATTATTGGTAAGTTATATTGACATATTATAGATACAAAGATAATTTTAAAAAATAATTAAATTATTTCATTCATGATACCCTACGATAAAAGATCAGGCAAAATTTGGTATAATAACGAACTCGTCGATTGGGGCGATGCTAAAATTCATATTTTAAATCATGGGCTTCATTATGCAAGCTGTGTTTTTGAAGGTGAAAGAGTTTATGAAGGGTCAATATTTAAGCTTGAAGAACATACTTCTAGATTATTTTATTCTGCTAAAAGAATGGGAATCACAATTCCTTATTCAGAGGAAGAAATTAACAAAGCTTGTAATAAAATTATTTCAGTTCAAAAAGTAGAAAATGGATATGTAAGACCGATGGCTTGGAGAGGAAGTGAGATGATGGCAATTTCAGCTCAACAAACAAAAATTCATGTTGCTGTAGCTACTTGGGAATGGGGATCTTATTTTGATCCAAAATTAAAAATAGAAGGAATAAGGCTTAACATTTCTAATTGGAGAAGACCCGCTCCAGACACTATACCTTGGGATACAAAAGCATCTGGTCTTTATATGATTTGTACTTTATCAAAACATGAAGCTGAGCAACAAGGGTATACAGACTCTTTGATGTTAGATCATGAAGGAAATATAGCAGAGGCAACAGGAGCAAATATTTTTTTTAAAGATAAAAATGGAGAGATACACACTCCAATTCCAGATTCTTTTTTGGATGGAATAACAAGAAGAACAGTAATTGAAATTGCAAGATCAAAAGGCCTCAAAGTTTATGAGAGAAAAATTTCACCTACTGAATTATCAAATTTTATTGGTTGTTTTTTGACTGGAACTGCAGCAGAAGTAACACCCGTATCTTGTATTGCCAAAAATCAGTTTAAAGTATGCAAAACTATAATTGATTTAAATGAAAGTTATCAAGCTTTGGTAAGAAAAGAAAAAACAGCTTAGTTTTTGTTATCTTCTGACATTGCATGATCAATACCTTTTCTAAGATATTCGTATCCAGTAAATAAAGTTAAAAATGCAGATAGCCAAAGTAATATCATACCAATAGTTTGTGCATTATAATCCTGAAAGTTTAAAATTTTATTACCTGTTTCTCCAGTTAGAAGTAATGATATAGAAATCATTTGTAAAAAAGTTTTTAATTTAGCTAGATTAGAAACTGGAAGTTTTATTTGGCCTTTAGCTAAAAATTCTCTTAATCCAGAAATTAATATTTCTCTTGTTAATATTATAATGGCTGCGATTACTTCATAGTTTCTAATAGTTCCATCCATCACCAAAAGTATTAAAGCTGTAGCAACTATTATTTTATCAGCAATAGGATCTAGTAGCTCTCCTAATTTAGACTCTTCTCCAAGCATTCTTGCTAACATCCCATCTAAAAAATCAGTAAACGAAGCAATAACAAATAGTGCAAAAGCGGTTAAGTCTCCATAAAAGCCAGGTAGATAGAATGCTAGAACAAAAAAAGGAACTAAAATTATTCTACCTATAGTCAATAAATTTGGAATTTTTTTAAGCATAATTATTCATGAAAGAAGTTATATATCTTTTTTGCAACTTTTTCCTCAACACCTTCTACAGACTTTATTTCATCAAAACTAGCAGACTCAACAGATCTAGCCGATCCAAAATGGTTCAATAAAGCCCTTTTTCTTATAGCCCCAATACCATCTATTTGGTCTAGCAATGATTTGGTAATTCCTTTTGCTCTTTTTGCTCTATGGGAAGTTATAGCAAATCGATGAGCTTCATCTCTTAGTCGCTGCATGAAGAATAAGGTTGGGTCATTTTTTTCAAATTTAAAAATTTTACTGTTGTAAAAAAATGTTTCATCACCACTATTCCTCATCTTGCCCTTAGCAATTGCAATCATAGGTACGTCATGCAAACCAAACTCATCTAACACTTCTTTGGCTGAGGAATATTGACCCTTGCCACCATCAATTAGTATTAAATCGGGCAGGGTAAGATAGTTTCCTTTTTCAAGCATTGCTCTTTTAAACCTTCTAGTGAGAACTTCTTTTAACATTGCAAAATCATCTTGTTCTGCACCTTTTGTTTTAATATCAAACTTTCTATATCTTTTTTTAATGAACCCTTCATTTCCAAAAGTAATCATTGCTCCAATACTATTTGTTCCTGATATGTGGCTGTTATCATAAACCTCAACCAAATTCACAACATTCTTAAGATCAAATTTTTTAGCAACACCCTCAAATAAATTTTTATTATTATTAGTTTCATAAAGTTTTCTATTCAATGACTCTTTGGCATTTTTTACTGCCATTGCTATAACTTTAGCCTTTGTACCTTTTTTAGCTATATTGATTGATATTGTGTGACCCTCTTTTTTACTTAAAGTATCTTCTATCAATTTTTTGTCTTTAATATCAGTATTTATGATTATTAATTTTGGTACACTTTTATTTTCATAAAATTGCATTAAAAAGGAAGACATTATTTCTGAAATATTTTGATCTGGATCATGTTTTGGAAAATAAGCTTGATTGCCCCAGTTTTGTTTTGATCGGTAAAAAAATACTTGAATACATGTTTTACCAGACTCTTTGTAAGCAGCAATCACATCTGCATCAACTAGATTTGCCTCATTAATTCTTTGTGATGATTGAATTATATTTAGAGATTTTATCCTATCTCTAAAAATCGAAGCTTTTTCGAAGTTAAGCTGATCACTTGCAACTTCCATTTCTCTAGAAAGATTTTTTTGAATATCCCTAGATTTTCCTGACACAAACTGAATTGCTTGATCAACAGATTTTTTATAATCAATTTTATCTATATAACCCACACAAGGACCAGAGCATCTTTTTATTTGATAGAGAATACATGGTCTTTTTCTATTTTTAAATGTTCCATCATCACAAACTCTTAATTGAAATATTTTCTGAAGCATTTTGATAGTCCAGTTCGCTGTTCCAGCTGAAGCAAATGGACCAAAATAAAAACCTTCTTTATCTTTTTTACCTCTGTGTTTAGTAACTCTTGGCCACTGATCTTCTTTACCTATAAATATAAAAGGAAAAGATTTGTCGTCTTTAAGTAAGATATTAAATTTTGGTTTATGTTTCTTAATTAAATTTGCCTCTAAAAGTAAGGCTTCACTCTCATTGGCAGTGGTTGTTATCTCAAGTTTAAATGTCTGAGATAACATTCTTTCAGTTCTAATGATGTGGTTTTTTTCTGCAACATAGCTTTTCAATCTATTTGGCAGGTTTTTAGCCTTGCCCACATACAGAATATCATCCTTGTGATTAAGCATTCTGTATACACCGGGGCTTTTAGGTATCAATGGAAGTTCTTTTTTAATTACTTCTTTTCCAAGTTCAGAGCTTTTCATGACTTCTTTTTTTGGTAATTTGAATACCAACAGATGTGCATTCTTTCAAAATTTCTAATTTTTCTATCTGAAGCAGAATTTTTCCAATTCTTTTATCCTTAAACAGGACATCAAAAACATCCTCAGCAAGAGTTTCTAAAAAGTTATAGTGTTTGTTCTTAGTGAGTTTTTTGATTAATTTTACGACTTGTCCATAATTTACAATAGATTTGATATCCTTGTCACTGGTCGGTTTTTTATCTTCATAAAAAATCTCTAGGCTAAATTTTACTTTTTGAGGTTTTTCTTTTTCAAACTCATAATAACCAAGCTTTAAATCTAAAGTTAATTCTTTAATTAGAATTTTTTTTTCGTAGTTAAATAAACTTTTATTTTTATCTATTTTTACAACAGTTAAATTACTTTTTTTCATTCTTTACCCAATACATCTGGTGTCTGCCAGTTTAAATTTTGTCCACTATCAATAGCTAAAACTTGTCCTGTAATAGATCTATTTTTGATAAAAAAGTCAACAGCAGAACATATATCTTTTATATTTACTTGCTGCTTCAAGGGTGTTGCTAAATACTGTTTTTTAAAGTGTTTATCACTTTGTCTTTTATTTTTAATAGTTGGCCCAGGTGCAATTCCATTAACTCTTATGTATGGAGCTAATTCCATAGCACTAGTTTTTGTTAGAGTATAAAGCCCTGTTTTGCTTAATGTATAAGAAAAGAAAAAAGGAGTTAGCTTAAATACTCTTTGGTCAATTATATTTATAATATTGTTATTTTTCCCTCTAGTATTTTTTGCAAATTCTTTTGTAAGATATGCGGGTGCTTTTAAATTTACATCTACGTGCTGGTTCCAACTTTTAGAAGAAAAATTTTTAAGACTATCATTTTCAAACAGTGATGCGTTGTTTATTAAGCAATTAAAATATTTTAATTTTGATTTTGAAAATTTTATAATCTTTTTCAGGTCTTGCTCTTTTGCAAGATCAGCTTTTACTAAATAAACTTTTGTTTTATTTTTTACTAATTCTTTTTGTAATTTTTCAGCTTCCTTTTTGGAATTATTGTAATGAATTACCATTTCAACTCCTGGACCTGAAAGTTTTTTGGCAATAGCAGCACCCATTCTTGTTGCGGCTCCAGTGATAATTATTTTGTTTGCTTCCATTTTTTCTTACCTTTTTGTGCTCTTGTACCAGGTAAGCCCATCTTTGATCTACCTTTTGGATACACTCTATTTTCTTGATTATAGTGTTTTACTTTTGGATTTAATACAATTTCTAACTCTGAAGCTTCAAGGTTTCTTATTTCATCTCTAATTTTTGCAGCTTCTTCAAATTCAAGGTTTGTTGCAGCATCTTTCATTCTTTTATTTAGTTGTTTTAAATGTTTTTTTAAATTTCCACCAATATTGTCACCAGTTCCAACTTTCAGGTAGTCTTTTTCATAAACACTTTCCAAAACATCACTAATTTCTTTTTTAATTGAGGTTGCATCAATGTTGTGCTTTTTATTATAGGCAACTTGAATAGCCCTTCTTCTGTCTGTTTCTTGAATTGCTTTTTTTATACTTTTTGTTTCTTTGTCAGCATAAAGAATAACCCTTCCTTCAAGATTTCTTGCTGCTCTTCCAATGGTTTGAACCAAAGAAGTTTCAGATCTTAAAAATCCTTCTTTATCTGCATCTAAAATTCCAACTAATGCACATTCAGGAATATCAAGTCCTTCTCTTAAGAGGTTTATACCAACCAAGACGTCGAACACTCCAAGTCTCAAATCTCTCATGATTTCTATTCTCTCAAGTGTATCGATGTCTGAGTGTAGATATCTGACCCTAATCCCATTTTCATGAAAGTATTCAGTTAAATCTTCGGCCATTTTTTTAGTTAAAGTTGTAACTAATACTCTAAAATTTTTATCAATTGTTTTTTTGCATTCATGCATCAAGTCATCAACTTGATTTTTGGCAGGTTTTATCTCAACAGGTGGATCAATTAAGCCTGTAGGCCTTATTATTTGTTCAACAAATTTACCTTTAACTTGTTCTAATTCCCATGGACCTGGTGTGGCTGATACAAAAACAGTCTGTGTTCTCATTGCATCCCACTCTTCAAACTTAAGGGGCCTGTTATCCATGCAAGATGGTAATCTAAAGCCATATTCTGCAAGATTACTTTTTCTAGATCTGTCTCCTTTATACATTCCATTTAACTGTGGAACAGTTACGTGACATTCATCTACAAAAATAAGTGTGTTGTCAGGAAAATATTCAAAGAGTGTAGGAGGTGGCTCCCCAGGTTTTCTACCTGATAAAAATCTGGAATAGTTTTCAATTCCAGCACAAGAGCCAGTAGCCTCAATCATTTCAAGATCGAACTTTGTTCTTTCTTCTAAACGTTGAGCTTCTAATAATTTATTTTGTTCTTTAAATTTTTTAAGAGTGACCTCTAATTCTCTTTTAATTTTTATTACTGCTTGTTCGATAGTAGGTTTTGGAGTGATATAATGACTATTCGCATAAACTTTTATAACGTCTAAATCTTTTAATAGATTTCCAGTTAAAGGGTCAAATTCTTCGATCTTTTCTAATTTATCGCCAAATAAGCTTAGCCTCCATGCTCTATCCTCAAGGTGTGATGGAAATATCTCAATATATTCACCTCTTGCTCTAAAAGTTCCTCTATAAAAATTTTGATCATTTCTTTTATATTGTAAGGCAACTAAAGACTTAATTAATTGTTCTCGATTATAATCATAACCTGTTTTTATGCTTAAGGTCATTTTACTATAAGCTTCAACTGAACCTAATCCATATATACAAGAAACACTTGATACAATGATTACATCGTCTCTTTCTAGCAATGATCTAGTTGCTGAGTGACGCATTCGATCTATTTGTTCATTAATCGATGCTTCTTTTTCAATATAAGTATCTGACCTTGGTACGTATGCTTCAGGTGTGTAATAATCATAGTAAGACACAAAATATTCAACAGCGTTATTTGGAAAAAATGTTTTCATTTCACCATAAAGTTGAGCAGCAAGTGTTTTGTTAGGAGCCAGTATTAAAGCTGGTCTATTTGTTTTTTCAATTACTTGAGCCATTGTAAAAGTTTTTCCAGAACCTGTCACACCAAGCAAAACTTGGTTTAATTCATCTTTATTTGCACCACTAATTAATTGTTTTATTGCTGCTGGCTGATCACCAGCAGGTTTAAAATCTGTTACAAGTTTAAATTTTTGTCCACCCTCTAGTTTTTGGTGAATCTCTGGGTTTTTACTCTGTATATCCGTAATTAAATCTTGATAAGTATTTTGCATTATCTATAAAACTATTAGAATAAAAATATATTTCAATGAGCATTATATCAAACAGTCTAAATAAGATTAAACCATCACCAACTATTGCTGTAACCCAGAAGGCTAGAGAATTAAAAGCTGCTGGAAAAGACGTAATAGGTCTTGGAGCAGGAGAGCCCGATTTTGATACACCAGATAATATCAAACAAGCGGCTATAAAAGCCATTAATGATGGTGATACCAAATATACAGCTGTTGATGGAACTCTGACATTAAAAAAAGCTATAGTAGAAAAATTCAAAAGAGAAAATAATCTAGATTACACAGTTGATCAAATTACAGTTGGTGCAGGTGGAAAACATGTAATTTATAACGCCATGATGGCAACTTTAAATGAAGGAGATGAAGTTATTGTTCCAGCTCCTTATTGGGTTTCTTATCCAGATATGGTTTTATTGGCTGGTGGAACTCCAATTATTTTAGAGTGTAATGAAAAACAAGGATTTAAAATTAACCCAGCTGAATTAGAAAAATCTATAACACCAAAAACAAAATGGATAATATTAAACTCACCATCAAATCCTACGGGTGCCTGTTATTCAGAAAATGATATTAGAGAAATTGCTGATGTTTTAGCAAAACATCCTCATGTCCATATCCTAAGTGATGATATTTATGAGCACGTAACATACGAAGGATTTAAATTTTTTACTATTGCTCAAATTGATAGTTTGAAAGAAAGAGTTCTTACAATGAATGGTGTAAGTAAAGCTTATTCAATGACTGGCTGGAGAATAGGATATGCGGCTGGTCCTAAGGAAATTATTAAGGCAATTGCTAAAATACAATCTCAATCAACAACTAATCCATCTTCAATTAGTCAAGCAGCAGCAGTTGAAGCATTAAATGGAACGCAAGATTTTATAAAAAAAAGAGCAACTTCTTTTCAAGAAAGAAGAAACTTTGTTGTTAAAGCATTAAATGAAATAGATGGAATTGAATGTCTAAATCCAGAAGGTGCATTTTATGTTTTTCCGAGCTGTAAAGGATTAATTGGTAAAAAAGATACAAACGGCAAAGAGCTTAAAACTGACACTGATTTTGTTCAGTCTTTATTAGAGAATAGTGGTGTTGCAGTCGTTCAGGGATCAGCATTTGGTTTAGAAGGCTTCTTTAGAATTTCTTATGCTACTTCAATGGAAAATCTTAAAAAGGCTTTAGAAAAAATATCTACTTTTTGTAAAAGCTTAAACTAATGTTAAACGTATACTTAGCAGGTGAAATTCACAGTAATTGGCGAGAAGAAATCATTCAACTTTGTGAAAAAGAAAAATTAGATGTTAAATTTACATCTCCTATCACTGATCATGAGGCTTCTGATAATTGTGGTGTAGAAATCTTAGGTGCTGAAGAAAAAAATTTTTGGAAAGATAGAAAAGGTGCTAATATTAACTCCATACGAACTAAAAAATCTATTCAAGATTGTGATGTAATTATTGTTAAATTTGGTGAAAAATTTAAGCAATGGAATGCAGCCTTTGATGCAGGTTATGCTACTGCACTTAATAAATCTATGATTGTTATTCATAATGATGATCATCAACATGCCCTTAAAGAAGTGGATGGCTCAGCTGCAGCTGTTGCTTCAGATCAAAAACAAGCTTTTCGTATATTAAAATATATATTGGAAGGATCCTTAAAGTAGGTTTAGTTGTAATGAAAACAGCTTTATTATTTGGGTCATCAGGTTTAGTTGGAGAACACCTCCTTAATCAATTAATTAAGGATACTAATTACTCTAAGATAAAATTATTTGTTCGTTTAGTTCCTGAAATTAATGATCCAAAAGTAGAGATTATTAAGACTGATTTTAACAACTTACAAAATCACAAAGAAGATATCAAAGGTGATGATTGCTTCTTTTGTATTGGTACAACTAAGAAAAATTCCCCTGATAAAGATGAATATAAAAGGGTTGAACTTGAAATCCCTAAAGAAGTTGCACAAATTGCAAAATCAAATTTGGTTAATTCATTTATTTTTGTCTCTGCATTATATGCAAACCCCAAGAGCTCAGGAGAATACATAAGGTTTAAAGGACAAGTTGAAGAAGAGTTAAAAACACTTAATTTTCCAAAACTTGGAATAATGAGACCATCTTTTTTAATAGGAAATAGAAATGAAAAGAGAGCAAGTGAAACAATAGGTATCTTTGTTTTTAAGTTACTTTCTCCATTACTTTTAGGTCCTTTAAAGAAAATGAAACCTATTCATTCCGAGACAGTTGCAAGCGCTATGATCGCAGCTACAAATGAAAACTTAGAAAAAAATACCTTCGAGTCGAATGAAATCGTTGAATTAGTTTTAAACTAACCCTAATCTCACAACAGATTTAGCTGTTTCGGATATACAACCTTTTGCAGGATTAAATTTTAACCCTAATAACTCTTCAGCATAGGCCGTGTCAGTTTGCATTACAATCTCAAGGTCTGGAATCAAAGTTTTAGCACTTGAGTCAAACAAACTAATTAATTTAACCATAAAATTTGGTAATTCTTTTTTAGGAAGTTTTTTTGCATACTCTGGCATTGCTTCAGCCATTATTTGCGATAACTCAATTAGTTTTTTTACTTCTTTTCCAACAATTAATCTTCTACCACCAACTTTGGTATTTCCAATACAAGCAACATGTGCCTTTGCAACATCTTTTACATCTGAAATCAAAATTCCCCATTTAGGTGCTGCTGGAAATTTACCTTTTAGAAACTGTCTAACATATTCAATTGAAGTTCCTCCTTTTTTATCTAAGGCATCACCAAATACTCCACCAGGATTAATCATAGTTAATTTATTTTTTAATCCTTTGCTCTCCATTAGTTCCCACGCTGCTTTTTCAGCTTTTGTTTTTGATAAAAAGTAATCGTTTACTCCCTCTTTCCAGTTTTCATCTGTCCAATCATTTTCGTTAAATGAATATGGATTGCTTCTGTTAGGTTTTCTAAACATGGCTGCAATTGAAGAGGTAACTATAAATTGTTCAACATCAGCATTTAAACCTGCATTTAAAACTCTCAGCGTTCCATCTACAGCGGGTGCTAATAAACTATTTCTATTATTAGAAACTTTAAAAGGAAATGGAGATGCAAGATGCATTATATATTTACAACCTTGAGCTGCTTCATTCCATCCATCATCTTTTAAAAGGTCCAATTCAACAAAAGATAATTTATCTATAGAAGCATGCTGGCTTATAGTTTCTTTAGTTTGTTCAATTAAAGCATTATTTCTAACAGTTCCTAGAACTTCATATCCAGCATTTAATAATTCTATTGCTGTATGTTTTGCAATCCACCCACTTACTCCAGTTAATAATACTTTATCTGTCATTTTATTTTTTCTTTCTATGTTATTTTTGATTTAAAATTTTTTTAGCTGGATCTGTCTTTTTTATCCAAGATTTGGGAATTGTATCAATACCCTTTAAAGCTGCAAAATAAGCTCCAATGAAATTAACTCTAGAGCAATTACAGCCTCCAGCCTTAATAGTTCTTAAAATAGCTCCTTTATAATTTGAGGAATTAATAATTGAGTGAATTGAACTGTTAAAGGTTCCAGGATAACTACATGCCATTCCTAATTTTTTTACTACTATTGGGTGAGGTTTTGATTTTAATCTTTTTACTTTTTTAATATCCTCAACAACATTTTTAAAATATGAATTTTTTTTGAACTTTTTTAAGAATTCATTTATGGGATCTTTGGCACCTTTTAGAGCTAAATCTATTAGATGAAACTTAGCTAAAGCATACTTAAGGCTTATTTTTGAAACAGTAACTGTTGAGATAATCTTTTTTAAACTATTAAAATCATAGCCATATAAAAAATAGGGTAGAGCAGCACAATAACCATCAGACTCGTTTACTTTGGTACCACCTGTTAATTTTTTTTTGGCCTTAATATTTTTAACTGATTCTATAATATTTTGGTGTATCCAAGGTCCTTTAATTATACCTCGCCAATCTTTAACTTTTCTATATTTGGCTCTTAGATTCAGGTTCTTCCAATACACACTCCCTGGACCAAAGTTTTTAGTAATATTCTTTTTAAATCTTTCTTCTATATTTTCATGTCTTTCAATCAATGTTTGAAACATGACTTGACCTATTTGATTATAACCTGAAACTTTTCCAGTTTTAATATTGTAAAAAGGACTTTTATTATTTTTTAAGAAAGTAAAATCTTTCTTTCCTTTAATATATGTGAGTAGTTTTTTTTGATTATAAACCCAGTGTAATGGTCTAGCTGCAGCATCAGCTACAGTAGCACCCAAAAAAACATGTAGATTATTTTTCATTTTGATTTTTATTTACATTAATGTTCATGTTTTTCAATTCCATGTTTTTCTAAAAGATCATGCATTCTTTGATGTTCTTTGTAGGTTAAGCTATAAAAAATAATTATAGTTACAATTGAACCAACAACTGCACCTTGGATAAATCTAAATATTGTTTTTTTATTTCTATTTTTCGCTTCTTCACTCATTTTACTGCCTCTTTTTTTTGCTTCGTAAAATTTATAGCAAGCGTAAGAAATTAAAATTATACTTACTATCCAAGATATTGGGTGGTTAGCAACAGCAATAAAAGATCCTCCAAATAATACTGCAATGAAACCGCTAATCCAACATATAGGACACATAATTAGTTATTTGATAAATGTTTTTCGGCCTCAAGTGCAGCCATACAACCCATTCCAGCAGCAGTAACTGCTTGTCTGAATATTTTGTCCTTAACATCACCTGCAGCATAAACTCCAGGGATATTAGTTTCAGTCGAATCTGGTTTAGTAATTAAATAACCCTCTTTATCCATATCTAATTGTTCTTTAAATAAAGCTGTTGCAGGATCGTGACCAATGGCAATAAATAAGCCATGAACTTTAATTTCATCAATTTTATTCGTTTTAAGGTTTTTAACTTTAATAGCTGTAACATTTTTAGGTTCACTATCCCCAATGACCTCCTCAACAGCGCTATCCCAAATTATTTCAATTTTTTTATTTGCCATTAATTTCTTCTGAAGTAATTTTTCTGCTCTTAAAGTATCACGTCTATGAATTAATTTTACCTTTGATGCAAATTTTGTAAGAAACATTGCTTCTTCAACTGCAGCATTTCCACCACCAACAACTGCTACTACTTTTTCTTTAAAGAAAAAACCATCGCATGTTGCACACGCTGAAACACCAAAGCCTCTATATGCTTGTTCTGATTTTAAATTTAACCATCGTGCCTGAGCACCAGTAGATATGATTATGCTATCAGCAGTATATTTTTGTCCACCGTCTCCAATAGCTTCAAATGGAGTTGATTTTAAATTTACTGAAGAAATGTGATCTTCTATTAAATCTGTTCCAACTGCTTTTGCTTGGTCCCTCATTTCATCCATTAACCATGGTCCTTGAATTACATCTGAAAATCCTGGATAATTCTCTACATCTGTTGTTGTAGTCAATTGCCCACCAGGTTGAACTCCATAAACTAGAATTGGGTCTAACATTGCTCGAGCAGCATAAACTGCTGCTGTATAACCAGCTGGACCCGAACCTATTATTAACACTTTTGTGTGTTTTGTTGGATTTTGACTCATACAAAAGTTATATAAGGATAAATGACAAAATTAAAAGGGTTATTATTGACAGAGGGTATGCATGGCATGATTAGTCAGGTTGAAGGTCTAGCGAAAGCTCTTAATTTAGATTTTATACACGAGAAGATTGAACTTAATAATTTTTGGAAATTATTTCCACCAAAATTAACACCTGTTCAAGATTTTGTTTTCAAAAATAAAATTAATAATGAATTTGATATTGCTATTTCTTGTGGAAGAAAAAGTGTAATTCCATCAATTTATTTAAAAAAGAAACTTAAAAATAAAATTATCAATATTCATATTCAAGAACCCAAAGTATCATTAGATAATTTTGATTTTGTGATAGCCCCTGAACATGACGGCTTAAAAGGAAGCAATGTATTATTAAGCAAAGGTGCAGTTCATTATTTAACAAATAGTGAATTAGATGAAAATGAAAATTATTTAAAGTCTAGAATTAGCACTGAAAAGAAAATTGTTACCCTAATATTAGGAGGACCAACTAAATATTATGATTATAATGATCAAGTAATAAATAATCTTTTTTCAAAAATTGAGCAAAATTTTTTAAAGAATAACTATCAATTAATTCTTGTTCCCTCCATAAGAACTCCACAATATATAATTGAAAAAGCTATGAGTTTTTTTGATAAAGATCAGATTGTAATCCCAAATGTTGATAAAAAAGCTTATCTTTCTTCATTAAAAATATCAGACCATATTGTTGTTACATGTGACTCTACTTCAATGATTTCAGAAGCTGCAATTACTGGAAAACCAATTTATGTAGCTCAAATGCCACCAATTAAAAAAAATCAAAGGTTTAAAAATTTTTTTAATTTATTTGAGTCTTTAAATATAATAAAAGAATTAAATAATTCTGTTGAAAGCTGGACTTATACTAAATTAGATGAAACTAATAAAATAGCTGAACAAATAAGAGAAAAAATAAAACAACATGACTTTTCTTAATTCAATTTTAAATAACTCCAAGGAGCATAACGATCCTTTTAAACATTGGGAGTACAATGATGCTTTAACTAAAGGGTCAATTGAGGAAATTACTAAAGCTGACATACCAGATGTTAGTAAGAATAATTTAACTTACGATGGCACAAGAGCAATTGACGGTGGTGCAGCAGAATTCAGAGAAGGTATCGCATCTGGTGGACAGGCAATTAAATTTAGATGTTTTGTTACCCAAGATAATGCAGACAAATTTCCAAATTTAGTTAAATTTATTAATGAATTACAATCAAAAGAAACTCATGAAACTATTTCTAAAATGATAGATAAAGACTTATCTAATTCATATGTAAGAGTTGAAGTTATCTGTGATAGAGAAGGTTTTTGGCTAAAACCACATTGTGATATTAAAGAAAAATTATTATCAGGCTTAATATTTGTTAATAATGCAAACGAGTCTGAAAACCTAGGTACTGATTTTTATAACGAAAAATTAGAAAAAGTTAAGACTGTTCCATATAAAAATAACTACGGATATCTATTCTCTAGTGGCCCAAATACTTGGCATGGCATGGAAAAAAAAGAGATTGTTAAAGAAAGACGTTGTTTACAGGTAAATTATGTAACTTTTCCTACAGATTGGAAAGTTGAGTAGCATTAAAACCCTAAAGACTTGTATCTATCAATAGCTATAAAGCGTACACTAAATTTTTTAGATACTGCCAGATAATTATATAATTCATTACTTAGGCAATAATTTTTTAGAAAACAACTTTATTAGAAAAGTTAATAATTCATATATTTAAGAGTGGGTTATGCTTTGAGTTTATTATGATTGTAAAAGATATAGCAAAACAAGGAATTCCAGAAATAGGTAATATTTTACCTTTTAAAAAAAATAATATTATTCCAATAAAAATCAATAAGATAATCGAAATAGTCGTAGTTCCTAATTTAGGTGAGATAAATTCACATCAAGACAACGTTGGAATTATCTTAGAGGAAAAAAAAGTGCTGAGAATTTTATCTAAACGATATAAAAATGTTTCAATAACTGAAATTAACTCTGAAGAGGATCTTGAAGCACTAGTTAAAAGAAAGCCAGATTTAGTATTCTCTGGTGTTAAGTATTTTTTTTTTAATAATAGAAATATATGGTTAAACGATTATTTAGAAATGTTTGAGATCCCATATATAGCATCAAGTAAAGCAGCTCTTGATAATGAAAGTGATAAAAATAGAGCAAAGAAAATTATGCAAAAAAATAATATTAGAACTGCAGATTTTTTTATTACTAACCCAGGTGAATATTTAAAAGAGTCTTCAATACCAATAAAATTTCCCCTTTTTATAAAACCTGTAACTGGTGGAGACAGTAGAGGTGTAGACAAAAATTCAATTGTATTTAATTTTGAAAGTTTTACAGCAAAGGTATTAGATATTAAGATAAAACAAAACTCACCTTCTTTAGTTGAAACATATTTAACAGGAAAAGAATATAGTGTTGGTATTTTTGAAGATAGCATTGATGGAACTTTAAGAGCTATGCCAATAGAAATTGTTGTAAAAGAAAATGTAGATGGTCATTGTATCCTTGATTTTAATGTTAAAAGAAATGATGAAGAGAGTGTAATTCTTGTTTCTGATGTTGTAGTTTTTAACAAACTTTCAAAACTTGCAAAAAACTCGTTCAAAGCTTTAGGAGGAAAATCTTTAGGTAGAATAGATATTAAAATGGATCATTTAGGGGTTCCTCATTTTATAGAAGCAAATTTAATGCCAGGTCTTCGAAAAGGTTATTTCTATAGATCGTGTGTATTAAACCTTGATATGAGTTATGAAGATATGATTTTTAGCATAGCTAACACGGGTTTATCTTCACATTAGATTATATTTATTTGATCGGCAGTAGAAATTTTTCCATCATTTAAGATCTGACATCTAATTCCACCTTTTCTTAAAAATTCTTTAATTATATTATCCTTTTTAAGCTTTTCTGAAAGATGACGACAAGGTCTACATAAATCAATCACTTCTAACTTTACATTTCCAATCATTAATTTTTTTTCAATTAAATCGTTTAACTTAATTCCTCTTGTTACTATGTTTCGTCTAAAATCTAAGTAGGGAATATCTAAATTATATTTTTTATTATATTCATCGATATTTTCACTTTCTATAATGGATAGGTGGTTGTAAGGATCATTATAATCTTTAAAATGTCTGTCACCAATTACTCCCTTGCCAGCAATAAGATTTATTGTGTTGACCTCAACAATTTCTTTGTTGTAAAGTTCTGTAATCCCAATTTTAATAATTTTTGGCATCTTTAAATGTCTTGAAGTGCTGTAACTTCTAATTTCTTAGTTTTAAGAGATTTGATGGCTTGTAAACATGCTTGAGCAGTTGACATGTTAGTACAATAAGGCACTTTGTTTTTAAGAGTTGCTCTCCTTAACGCTATTGCGTCATTTAATCTGTGCTCAGTATTTCCTCCACCAGTATTGATTACTAGTGCAATTTTTTTAGAGTTTAAAACATCAACAATATGTGGAGAACCGCTACTTACTTTATTAATAATTCTACATTTAATTTTATGATTTTTAAAATATTCAGCAGTTCCTCTAGTTGCGCATAAAGTGAAATTTAACTTAATAAGTTCTTTTGCTAAATCTATTCCTTCATCTTTGTGAGAGTCCTTTAATGATACGAAAGCTAACCCTTGTTTTGGTAATGAGTTTGCTGCCCCAATTTGACTTTTAGCAAAAGCCATACCAAAGTCTTTATCAAATCCCATCACTTCACCAGTTGATTTCATTTCAGGACCTAAAAGTAAATCACTATTAGGAAATTTATTGAAAGGAAACACGGCTTCTTTAACCGCATACATACCTTTTGATTTATCTTTTAAATTGAATTTAGACAACTTTTCTCCCGCCATTACTCTTGATGCAATTTTAGCAAGAGGAAGACCTTTTGCTTTTGATACAAATGGCACTGTTCTACTCGCCCTAGGGTTTACTTCGATTACATAAATTTCATCTTTTTTGATTGCAAATTGAATATTCATGAAACCTTTAACTTTTAAAGCTAAGGCTAATTTTTTAGTTTGATTTTCAATTTCCTTAATCAAATATGGCTTGATTGATATTGGAGGCAAACTACAAGCTGAATCACCTGAGTGAATTCCTGCTTCTTCAATGTGTTGCATGATGCCTGCTACATGTACTTGTTTTCCATCAGATATTGCATCAACGTCAACTTCCATTGCATGATCAATAAATTTATCAATTAAAATTGGGTTTTCTTCAGCCGCTTTAAATGCTTCTTCAACAAAGTTTTTAAGCTGACTTTTTTCATGAACAATTTCCATTGCTCTTCCACCTAATACATAAGAAGGTCTAACCATTAATGGCAAACCAATTCTTTCTGATATTTGAATAGCTTGTTTGAATGTTTTAGCAATTCCACTTTCAGCTTGTTTTAATTTTAATTTGTTAAGAAGATTTCTAAATAGATCTCTGTCTTCCGCTAAATCGATTGATCTGTACTGTGTTCCTAAAATAGGAAGTTTGTTGTCATATAAAAACTTAGCAAGTTTAATGGGAGTTTGACCACCAAACTGAGCAATAATCCCAATTAGGTTGCCTTTTTCTTTTTCTTTTTTAATTATATTAAATACGTACTCTTCTTTTAAAGGTTCAAAATAAAGGCGATCACTCGTATCGTAATCAGTTGATACAGTTTCAGGATTACAATTGATCATGATGGTTTCAAAACCAGCATCTTTAAGTGCAAAACTAGCCTGACAGCAGCAGTAATCAAACTCTATACCTTGTCCTATTCTATTAGGTCCACCACCTAATATTATAATTTTTTTCTTAGCTGATGGATCAGCTTCACATTCTGATTTGGAAAAGAAATTTCTTTGATAAGTTGAATACATGTAAGGAGTGAATGATTTAAACTCAGCTGCACAAGTGTCAACTTTTTTAAATACAGGCAATATTTTAAGAGCTGTTCTTTTTCTTCTTACAACATCTTCAGGTGTTTTTGTTAGTTCAGATAATTTTTTATCAGAAAAACCTATTGATTTTATTCGATTAAATTCGTTAAAATCTTTAGGCAATCCTTTACTTTTAATTTTAGTTTCATTATCAACAATTTCTTTAATTTGCTCTAAGAACCACGGATCAATTTTAGACAAAGTAAATACTCTTTTTAAATTAATTTTTTTTCTAATTGCTTCAGCAACTAATAAGATTTTATTTGGAATGCTTTCTTTAAGTTTTTTTTCAATTTGTTTTTTATTTAAATCAAATATTCTATCTAAACCTGAAAATCCAGTTTCAAGAGATACTAATGCTTTTTGAAGAGACTCTTTAAAGTTTCGGCCAATAGCCATTGCCTCGCCAACAGATTTCATAGAAGTGCCCAATGTTGCTGGAGAAGTTGAAAACTTTTCGAACGTAAATCTTGGAATCTTTGTTACTATATAGTCAATGCTAGGTTCAAACGATGCAGGAGTTACTTTTGTAATTTCATTTTTTAATTCATCTAATGTGTAGCCAACAGCAAGTTTTGCAGCAACTTTGGCGATTGGAAACCCTGTAGCTTTTGATGCCAGTGCAGATGATCTTGAAACTCTAGGGTTCATTTCAATTACAACCATTCGACCATTTTTTGGATTGATTGCAAATTGAACATTTGACCCACCTGTTTCAACTCCAATTTTCCTTAGACATGCTATTGAAGCATTTCTCATGATCTGGTATTCTTTATCGGTCAGAGTAAGAGCAGGAGCAACAGTAACTGAGTCTCCTGTATGAATTCCCATTGGATCAATATTTTCAATTGAACAGATGATAATGCAATTGTCTTTTTTATCTCTTACAACTTCCATTTCAAATTCTTTCCAACCCTCCAAACACTCTTCAACTAAAACTTGGTTAACAGGAGACTCATGTAATCCACTTCTAATGATCTTTTGATATTCTTTTTCATTTTTAGCAATTCCACCACCAAGACCCCCAAGAGTAAATGCAGGTCTAATGATTGCTGGTAATCCAATTTTCTTTAAAACTTTAGTTGCTTGATTAATATTGTTAACGATTTCAGATTTAGGTAAATCCAAACCTATATCGATCATATTTTTTCTAAATTTTTTTCTATCCTCTGCATTTGAAATAGCTTTAGAAGTTGCACCAATAAGTTCTATTTTATATTTTTTTAGAGTTCCTTTTTTCTCAGCCTCCATTGCAAGATTAAGAGCCGTTTGACCGCCCATAGTAGGAAGAATTGCATCTGGTTTTTCTTTTTTGAGAATTTTTTCCAAAACCTCTAAAGTAATTGGTTCAATATAAGTTTTATCTGCTATATCAGGATCAGTCATTATTGTTGCGGGATTTGAGTTGACTAAAACAACCTTATAACCTTCATCTCTCAACGCCTTACATGCTTGTGTTCCTGAATAATCAAATTCACAAGCTTGACCAATAATGATTGGACCAGCTCCAACAACTAATATTTTTTTAAGATCTTTTCTTTTTGGCATTTTTTTTCATGTTGTTAATAAATTCTTTAAATAAATAAACACTATCTTGAGGTCCAGGATTTGACTCTGGATGATATTGAACTGAAAATATTGGTTTATTTTTTAATTTTATACCTTCGATACTACTATCAAATAAAGATTTATGAGTTATCTGAATATTTCTTGGTAAATTTTCTTCGATAACTTCAAAGCCATGATTTTGACTGGTGATCTCTACATTGTTATTAATCAGATTTTTAACAGGGTGATTTGCACCTCTGTGACCCAGTTTCATTTTTTTTGTTTTAGCGCCAAGTGCTAATGCAAGTATTTGATGACCTAAACAAATACCAAATATCGGTAGGTTTTTTTTGATTAAATTTTTAATTATGATTATTGCATATTTCCCAGTTGCAGCTGGGTCTCCTGGACCGTTTGATAAAAATACACCATTTGGCTTAAGAGCTAAAATTTTTTCAGCAGAAATTTTACAAGAAACAACAGTAACCTTACAATTGAAATCTGAAAAATATCTTAAAATATTTTTTTTAATCCCATAATCAATTGCAACCACATGGAATGAACTTTTAGTATTTTTTTTATAACCTGTTTCTTTTTTCCAAGTTTTAAGACCTTTCCAGACATAATTTTTTGGTGTTGTAACTTTATCTGCAAGATCAAGATTTTTTAATCCACTCCACTTAATTGTGGAGTTTGTTAATTTACTAATATTGAATTTTCCATTTTTCGAATATGCAATAGTTCCTTTTGGAGCACCCTTGTCTCTAATAAAATTTGTCAAACTTCTAGTATCTAATCCTGTAATTCCAACTATTTTATTTTTTTTTAACCAAGCATTTAGATGAAGAAAAGATCTATAGTTTGATGGTGATGTTATTTCTGAGTTAAATACCACTCCTTTAGTCCATATTTTATCTGACTCATAATCTTCTTTATTTGTTCCAACATTACCAATATGGGGAAAGGTAAAATTTATAATTTGACCAGCATAAGATGGATCCGATATAATTTCTTGGTAGCCGGTTAATGAAGTATTAAAGCAAACTTCCCCAGTAGCATTACCCTGATAACCAAATCCAATTCCTTTAAAAACCTTTTTGTTTTCAAGAACTAAAATGCCTGTACTGATTTGTGAATTTTTTGAGTTAGTTTTTTTTGCTTTTTTGATCAATTACAACTCATGAGTTAAAGGTTAATACAATAATTGCGTTATTATCGCAACAGAGATGTATTATAAAATTGTAAAAAAACAATTTTTCTTTTGAAGAATTTTTTCTTTGCAGTAGATTAAAAAATTATGTCATTAAAAGAAACTATCGAAACAGAATATAAAAAAGCTCTAAAATCTAAAGATAAAACTAAAATATCAACCTATAGGTTAATATTATCGTCTATTAAGGATTTGGATATTGTAAATAGATCAGGTCCTAACAAAAAAGATACAGACGATGAAGATATTAAGAAGCTTATAAAAAAAATGGTTAAGCAAAGAGCCGAATCGATAGATATTTATAAAAGGAATAATAGAAAAGACCTTTTAGAGGTTGAGCAAAATGAATACGAAATTTTAACAGGTTTTTTACCCAAACAGCTTGGCGAGGAAGAAACCAAAAAAATATGTGCAGATATAATTTCAAAACTTGGAGCAAGTTCAGTTAAAGATATGGGTAAAGTAATGGGTGAATTAAAAAAATTACATTCTGATGATATCGATTTTGCAAAAGCAGGGCCTTTACTTAAAGGGCTATTAAATAAATAATGAAATATCCAAAAGAATACTTAGACGAAATTAAAACTCGTTTAAAAGTTTCAACAGTTGTCTCAAAAACTGTTAGTTTAAAAAAAAGAGGAAAAGAGTTTGTTGGTCTTTCACCATTTAAAACAGAAAAAACACCATCATTTACTGTTAATGATGAAAAAGAATTTTATCATTGTTTTGCAACATCGGAACATGGAAATATTTTTGACTTCGTTATGAAAACTCAAAATTTAAAGTTTGGTGAAGCAGTAAAGTCTCTGTCAAATCTTGCTGGAATGAGACCGTATACTTTCTCAAAAAAAGACGAGGAAAGAGAAAAAAATTGGCAAGAATATTGCTCGGTCTATAATCGGTA
>JAOHCJ010000059.1 GCA_028095445.1 Candidatus Pelagibacter sp. | reverse complement strand
TACAATAATTGAAGATTATAATCCTGTAAATATAGCAAAAATTTATAAAGATAACAAAGCAACTTGTTTATCTATACTTACAGAAGAAGATTTTTTTTTAGGTAATCTAATTCATGTTAGCAAAGTAAAGGAAAAAATAAACCTACCAATCTTGTGTAAAGATTTTTTTATAGATAAATTCCAAGTTCACCTTGCAAAAAGTTATGGGGCTGATGCTATATTGATAATAATAGCTGGTGTGTCTGATGAACTTGCTCATACATTGTATGAAGAAGCATTAAAACTTAACATGTCTGTAATAGTTGAAGTACATACCATTAATGAGGCAAAAAAAGCTCTAAACTTTAAAGAAGCGTTAATAGGAATTAATAATAGAAATCTTAAAACACTAAAGACAAATATAAATACAACTTATGATATCCACGATGTTTTGATAAATCATAGCGGGCCTTTAATATCTGAGAGTGGAATTAAAACAAAAGATGAACTCTTAGCTTTAAATAATAAAACAAAAATTAAAACTTTTTTGATTGGTGAATCACTTTTGAAAAATTTAGATAATAATTCAATTTTTTCAGTTCTTTAGACAAATAACCCCTAATTTAAAGGGTTTTTAGCTATTGTTTATTAAAGAGAACTTTTGTAGAACATATTTTGTACGATATTTGTTCTTATGCTAACAAAAAAACAAAAAAACCTGCTTTTATTTATCAACAAGAAGTTGAGAGCTTCTGGTGTGTCGCCTTCTTATGAAGAAATGAAAGAGTCACTTAATTTAAAATCAAAATCAGGAATTCATAGGTTAATAAGTGCATTAGAAGAGAGAGGATTTATTAAAAGATTAGCTCATAAAGCTAGAGCTTTAGAGGTAATAAAACTACCAGAAACAGCATCTGCAAATGATATTTATAACAGTTTTTCACCAAGTGTAATAAAAGGTGGGTTAGATGAGGAAAATACTAAATCAGATGAAATTGAGATCCCAGTTCTAGGTAAAATAGCAGCAGGAACCCCTGTCGAAGCAATTCAAAACGAAGTGTCTAGAATACCACTGCCAAGCAATCTTGAAAAAAATGGTCAATATTTTGGTTTAAAAGTTCAGGGTGATTCAATGATAGAGGCTGGTATTAATGAAGGTGATACAGTTATAATAAAAAGATCAGATACTGCTGATAATGGTAAAATTGTAGTAGCTTTAATTGATGAACATGAGGCAATGTTAAAAAGAATAAGAAGAAAAGGTAAAACAGTTGCACTTGAAAGTGCTAATAGAAACTACGAAACTAAGATATTCGGTCCAGATAGGGTTAAAGTTCAAGGTGTATTAGTATCTTTATATAGAAACTTTTAAAAAAATAGACTAAACATTCTCAATGTCAAAAGTAGCAACAAGATTTGCTCCCTCTCCTACAGGAGCTCTCCATATTGGTGGTGTAAGAACTGCTTTATTCAACTGGTTATACTCAAAAAATCAAAAAGGAACTTTTCATTTAAGAATTGAAGATACAGATAAAGAAAGATCTAAAGATGAGCATAAAATACAAATTATTAAATCTTTAAAGTGGATAGGCATTAAACATGATGGAGAAGAGTATATTCAATCTACAAAAATTAACGATCATGTAAAAATTATCGATGAGTTACTTAAAAATGGAAATGCTTATAAATGCTATTGTTCAACAGAAGAAATTGAAGATCAAAAAAAAAAAGCTAGACAAAAAAAGGTGCCTTATATTTATAATAGAAAGTGGAGAGATCTTTCACAAACAGATGCACCAAAAGATATAAAACCTGTAATTAGATTTAAAAGCAAAATGGATGGAACAACTATATTAAAGGATTTAGTGCAAGGAGACGTAGAAATTGAAAATAACACAATTGAAGATTTTATAATTTTAAGAAACGATGGAACACCAACATATAATTTATCTGCAACAGTTGATGATCATCAAATGAAAATGACACATATTATTAGAGGAGATGATCACAAGATCAATACTTTTAAGCAAATGCAAATATATATAGCTATGAAATGGGATTTACCACAGTTTGCTCATATACCTCTAATTCATACAATTGAAGGTAAAAAGTTGTCAAAAAGAGATAATGCATCTACATTAGATGACTATTCAAAAATTGGAATAATGCCAGATGCTCTAAGAAATTATCTTTTAAGACTTGGGTGGTCTTACAAAGATAAGGAGATATTTACTATTGATGAAAGCATAAAATACTTTGATCTAAAAGGAATTGGTAAATCTCCATCGAAACTTGATATGAGCCGTATTCTATCAATGAATGAACATTATATAAAAAATATTAATGAAAATGAACTGTACAATCAATTACTTCAATATTGCGAGTTGTTTAAGGAAAAAATTAAAACAGATAAAGAAAGTAAACTTAAATCTTCATTATCGTTCCTTAAGAATAAAGCTAAGACGCTAGAAGATATCTATAACAATGCTAAATATATAATTTTTGATGAAGTTGATCTTAATCAAGAAGATTTTAAACTTATTGATGATAATGCCAAAAAAATTATATTAGATTTTTTCAAAAAATTTTCTACTGTAGAGAGTTTGTCTAAAGAAACATTAGAACCAATAATAAATGATTTAATTAAATCGTATGAAACAAACTTTAAAGGTGTGGGTCAACCATTAAGAATTATGTTAACAGGTTCTAAATTTGGACCTGGCATATATGATATAATTATTTCCTTAGGAAAAGTAGAAGTAGAAAAAAGATTAAATAAGTTGGTCTAATACTTATAAATAATCTGATAAAATTTTTGCAGTTTTGTCAGTAGATGATGTGTCAGATTTTATATTATTTAATGTTTTTTTTATGGATTCTAATTGTGATTTGATTAA
>JAOHCJ010000058.1 GCA_028095445.1 Candidatus Pelagibacter sp. | reverse complement strand
TACGACTCATGCAATAGAAGGATTATCAGAAAATGATTTCATTTTAGCAGCCAAAATTGACCAAATTTTTAATGTCTAAAATGTCTAGTTTTTGAAAAAACTAAAACAGTATTAGTTTGGTTAGCAAATTTAATTATTTCTTTATCTCTAATTGATCCAAAAGGCTGTATTACAGCAGACACTCCTGATTGAACTAATTTTTCTATTCCATCCACAAATGGGAAAAAAGCATCAGATGCAGCAACTACTTCTTCATTTAAATTTTGAAATTTATTCATTTTTTCTATTGCAATTTGACAGCTATCAAGTCTGTTGGGCTGTCCAGAGCCAATACCCACCGTAGTTTTATTACTGGCTAATACTATAGCGTTAGATTTAACATATCTACAAACGTTAAACGCAAAAATTAAATTTTTTAGTTGAGATTTAGTAGGCTTGATATTTGATACCACTTTAAAATCAGCAGAACTAAATTTTTTTAAATCTTCAGATTGAGTTAAAATCGACTCATTACTAGAACTAAATTTTATAATATCATTCATAGTAAATCTTGTTGAATCAATAAGTCTTAAATTTTTTTTTCTTTTTAATATTTTTAAAGCATCTGGAGCAAATCCGTTTGCAATAACAACCTCCAAGAAAATTTTGTTTAGTTCTGAAGCTAGGCTTTTATTAATCTTAAAGTTACATGAAACGATTCCCCCAAAGGCACTCACAGGGTCACAGGCAAGAGCCATTTTATAACTTTTTACTGAGTCGTCGTGAATAGAAACACCACAGGGATTTGCATGTTTGACAATTACAGTCCCTTTATTAGCTGGTAACGATTTTGAAATAGTAAGAGCAGAAAATATATCATTATAATTATTATAACTTAATTGTTTTCCATGAATTTGATTAATATTTAGTTTTTTTGTTTTTGAATAAATAGCACTTTCTTGATGTGGATTTTCTCCATATCTTAATTTTTCAATTATATTTCCATAAATCACTTTTTTTTTAGGAAAATTGTTTTTATTAATTTTATTGAAGTAATTTGATATTACTGCATCATAATAGGCAGTTTCAGAAAAAGCTTCTAAAGACATTTTTTCCTTAAACCCAAAAGAAGTAGATCCCTTGTGTATATTTAATTCTTTAATTAATTCGTCATATTGATTTGAAGAAGTAATAACTGTTACGTCATTATAATTTTTTGCAGCTGCCCTAACCATTGTAGGGCCACCAATATCAATATTTTCTATAATCTTTGAGTGATTATTTGTTTTTTCTAACGTTTTTTCAAAAGGATAGAAGTTTACTATTACCAAATCGATTTCTTCAAAATTATTTTTTTTTAAATCTTTTTGATGAGACTTGTTATTTCTTTTACTTAAGATTCCAGCATGTATTTTAGGATGTAATGTTTTAACTCTACCATCGAGTATCTCAGGTGAATTTGTATAATTTGAAACCTCAAGGCATTTAAACTTAAGTTTTTTTATTTCTTTATATGTGCCACCAGAGCTAATAAGCTTAACTTTATATTTATTTAGAACTTTTAAAATATCTTTTAAATTTCTTTTATCAGAGACAGAAATTAGTGCGTTTTTAATTTTTTTCATTATAGTTTTTTTAATTCCCATTTTATAGTTTGATTTTGAGCATTAGTCATGCCAGAAATAAATATGTTTTGATTATCTAAAATAAAATTTTGTTTTCCAAAATATAAGCCTTTATCAATATCTATTTTATTATCTTTTGAAGTAAATTTCCATCCTTCACCGTAAAGATCTATAAGTATTGATTTACTATCTTGTGTTTTCATTACTTTAATATTTGGTTCTAAATGAAACCTAATTTCAAAATTTAAACTTGTGATGTCATTTTTGAAAATTAATCTATCGTGACCAATAAATTGCATATGCTCAGGATAAAATTCTATTTCTCTATTGTGAATGATACCAAATTGTTTTAAATAACCATCATGTTCTGCAGTAATTTTCCAATAATTTTTTTCAAAAACAATATTTTTTTTAATTATTTTTAAACCTTGAGAAATCTTAGAAGAAGAGTCTAAAATATTAGTAAACTTACAGGAAGAGACATCATGTATAACTAGTGTGCTATGTGCAGCACTCAATTTAGATAATAAATTAAATTTATTTTTAAAATTTTGAAAATAGCCAGAATTAGTAATTAATTTCTTATCACCTGACATTATTTCAAATGAAAGAGAGCCAGCTTGATAGTTTGAAGAAAATTTTTTATCAGGTGAAGCACCAATATCCATTATAAGTGCAATTTTTTTATTATTGAGAACTGCGTATCCACCTAATTCAGTAATTTTATTTTTGAAATTATATCCTAATCTTTTTAAATAATGATCAAATTCTTCATTGTTGCTTTCGTTATTACCATTAAATAAAAAGTCTTTTTTATTATTCTGCCAAATAAAAGCATGGGCTTGACCAAGATAATAAATATTTTCATCAATATATTCAGGAATTTCATTCTGAGATTCTTTAAGCCATTCTCTAATTAATACGAAGTATTTAAGATAAAAATTTAGCTGTTTAATATTCCTTGATTTTGGGAACCCATTACTATCAAAAGAAAATTTTATTATTTTTCTTAAAAGATTAAGCCCCGAAGATAAATAAATTTTTTTATCTTCATAGGATAAACCAGCTAAAATAATAGCTGCACAACCTATCATTTTATCATCTACCCATTTATCTTTTTCTATTTCATTGATTAAGTGATTAACTTGTTTTTTTATAATGTTATTAAATTTGTTTCTGTAAACTACACCCCCATCTTCATATGTAAGTTTAGAGTTTGAAATCCAAGCAATTATTCTTTTTGACATAATATCAATTTCCCAATTTTTTGAATTGTAATTATTATTTTT
>JAOHCJ010000057.1 GCA_028095445.1 Candidatus Pelagibacter sp. | reverse complement strand
CACACGTAATTCCAAAATCTAATAACGCCCAGGGTGCATGCTCTCTTGAAGAGCCACAACCAAAGTTTTTTCCTGCAATTAATATTTTTGATTTATTATGAGGTTCTCGATTTAGAATAAAATCTTTAATTTCATTTCCATCATCATCATATCTCATTTCAAAAAATAAATTTTTTCCTAACCCTGTTCTCTTAATTGTTTTAAGAAATTGTTTTGGAATAATCATATCTGTATCAATATTAACTATTGGTAAATATGCTGGGATACTTTTAAGTGAATTAAATTTTTGCATCTTAATTTTGATACTTTCTAACATCATCCAAGTTTCCAGAAATTGCAGCAGCAGCTGCCATTCCAGGGCTTACTAAATGTGTTCTTCCACCCCTACCTTGTCTTCCTTCAAAGTTTCTATTTGAAGTTGAGGCACATCTCTCTTCTGGTTTTAATTTATCAGCATTCATTGCAAGACACATAGAACAACCAGGTTCTCTCCATTCAAACCCTGAAGCTATAAATATTTTATCTAAGCCCTCATGTTCTGCTTGTTCTTTAACCAAACCTGAGCCTGGAACAACCATTGCATGCACATGAGACGCTTTCTTTTTATCTTTAAGTATTTTTGCAGCTTCTCTTAAATCCTCAATTCTACCATTAGTACAACTTCCTATAAAAACTTTATCAATTTTAATATCTGTAGCTAACATATCAGCTTTTAAACCCATATAATTTAGTGATCTTTCCAAAGAATTTTTTTTATCCTCGTCTTGTTCGTTTTTAGGGTTTGGAACTTTTCCATCAATTGTGATCACATCTTGAGGTGAAGTTCCCCAGGTAATCATAGGTAAAATATCTTCTGCAACTATATTAATTTCTTTATCAAATTTTGCTCCATTGTCAGTTTTTAAACTTTTCCAATACTTAATAGCCTTATCCCAATTTTCATTTCTTGGGGACATTGGTTTACCTTTTAAATATTCGAATATTTTTTCATCTGGAGCTATTAGTCCTGCTCTTGCTCCTCCTTCAATAGTCATATTACATATAGTCATTCGTTGCTCTACACTTAAAGATGAGATTAGACTGCCTGCATATTCAATAACAGATCCTGTTCCTCCTGCAGTTCCAATGTTTCCTATAATTTGTAAAATTACATCTTTAGATGTAACACCAATAGGAAGCTTTCCGTTTACATTAATCCTAAAATTTTTTGCTTTTTTTTGAACTAATGTTTGTGTTGCTAGAACGTGCTCTACTTCTGATGTACCAATTCCAAACGCCAAGGCACCAAATGCTCCATGTGTTGCTGTATGGCTATCACCACAAACAATTACTGTTCCAGGTTGAGTAAAGCCTTGCTCTGGACCAATTATGTGAACAATCCCTTGCCTCTTATCGTCCATTCCTAAATATTGAACTCCGAATTCCTTACAATTTTTTTCCAATGTATCTACTTGAATTTTTGACTCCTCGTCCGCTATCCCTTTTGACCTATCAGTAGTTGGAACATTGTGATCGGCAACTGCTAAAGTTAAGTTAGGTTGTCTAACTTTTCTATCAGATTTTCTTAATCCTTCAAATGCTTGTGGACTTGTTACTTCATGAACTAAATGACGATCTACAAACAATAAAGCTGTACCGTCTGCTTGTTGATCAACTAAATGATCGTTCCAAATTTTATCGTAAAGAGTTAAGTGCATTGAAAAAAAAATTATTTTTTTTCTTCAGAACTTTCTATTTTTGGTTCTGTCTTAGTTTCTGTTTTTTTGTCTGTTTCAGCTACAACTGGAGCATCTACTTTTTTTTCTGTGACAGGGGCTAAAGTTTGTTCTGTTACCATCTCTGGTTTTATATCAACTTCAATACCAATTTTTTTTCTTATTTTTTCTGCAATCCTAGCAGATTTACCTGTTCTATCTCTTAAATAATATAGTTTAGCCCTTCTAACCTTGCCATGTCTAATAACTGAAATTGAGTCAATCACAGTTCCATATAAAGGAAATGTTCTTTCTACACCTTCACCAAATGAAATTTTTCTTACAGTGAATGAAGAATTTAAGTCTCTATTTTTTTTTGCAATACAAACACCTTCAAAATATTGAACTCTTTCTTTTTTACCTTCGGTAATTCTCACACCAACTTTTACGACGTCCCCTGGGAAAAAATTAGGTATCTTTTTTTCAGATAATATTTTTTTGACGTTATATTGGTTAATTTCTTCAATTGTTTTCATAGTAATGTTTATCAAGTTAATTCTTCTTATATTTTTTCCATAAATCTGGTCTTCGGACGCGTGTTATAGCCTCTGATTGGGATAAACGCCAGTCTTTAATTTTACTATGATCTCCAGATAATAAGACCTCCGGCACACTTTTTTCCTCCCAAATCTGTGGTTTTGTGTATTGAGGATACTCTAATAAGCCATTCTCAAAACTCTCATCTTTATTTGATTGTTCGTTTCCCAATACTCCTGGCAATAGTCTTAAGATACTATCCAAAATAACAAAAGAAGCTGTCTCTCCTCCAGATAAAATAAAATCACCAATGCTAATCTCTTCTATATTTCTTGTAGATAATATTCTTTCATCAACACCTTCAAAGTGACCACATATTAAACTAATTGATTTTTCTTTAGAAAGTTCTAGGGCTAATTTTTGGTCAAATTTTTTTCCTTTGGGTGATAAATAAAAGATTCTTTCACTATCATTTTTATTTTGATCAATCGATTTTGCTAAAACATCTGCTTTTAATAACATACCAGATCCACCACCAAATGGAGTATCATCTGCAGTTTTATGCTTATCTTCTGTAGCATCTCTAATATTTACAACTTTTAAATCCCAAAGCTTATTTGATAATGCTTTTCCATAAAGCCCCTTACTTAAAGGGCCAGGAAATATTTCTGG
>JAOHCJ010000056.1 GCA_028095445.1 Candidatus Pelagibacter sp. | reverse complement strand
CCTTAAAAATCTTATTTTCTTTAATAATATTAATTTCATTCCAACCGATATGTGGGAGCTTGAATTTATCATTTTTATTATCAATTTTTGACACTTTTCCTGAAATCCAGCCAAGTCCTTTTGTTTCAGTTTCTTCATAACCAAGATCTGCAAACATCTGTAAGCCAACACAAATTCCAAGAAGAGGTTTTTTATTGTTGATTGCAAATTCATTTAAAATCTCTACTAAGCCATTAATACTATTCAATGCATCAACACAGCTCTTAAACGATCCTTGCCCTGGTAAAACTACTTTGTCACTTGATTTAATCTTTTTTATATCTGCAGTTACTTCGATATTAATTTTATCTTTAGCAACTTCCTTAAAGGAATTTATTACTGAGCTGATGTTTCCTGATTTATAGTCAACAATCGTGACATTCATCAGGTTTACAAAGAGCCCTTAGTTGATGGAATACTCTTCTTGTTTCTAGGGTCTATTTCTAAAGCTGTTCTTAATGACCTTGCTAAAGCCTTAAAACAAGACTCAATTATATGATGACTATTATCTCCATAAATATTTTCCATATGCAAAGTTATTCCTGCAGATTGAGAGAATGCTTGAAACCATTCTTTAAAAAGTTCTGTGTCCATCTCTCCAAGTCTTTCCACTTTTAATTTAACTTTCCATATTAAATAAGGTCTATTCGAAACATCGATTGCAACTCTTGTTAATGTTTCGTCCATTGGAATCATTGCGTGTGCATATCTTCTAATTCCTTGATAATTTTTTAATGCCTTTTTTAAAGCTTCACCAATTGCAATCCCAGTGTCTTCAGTTGTGTGATGGAGATCGATATGAGTGTCCCCTTTTGCTCTAACTTTTAAATCAATAAGTGAGTGTTTTGATAGCTGTTCAAGCATATGATCAAGGAAACCTATTCCTGTGTCAATTTTATACTGACCTTTACCATCAATGTTTACTTCAACACTAATACTGGTTTCTTTAGTCTTTCTTGATACCTTTCCTTTTCTAGTCATATATTTTAAAGGTATACATAGATTAATGAACTATATCAATATTAGTAATCAACTACTTGAAGAATAAAAATTAGTATCCATCTATATTCTATGACTACAATAGTGCTTATTAGAAAAAATAACGAGGTAGTAGTAGCTGGTGATGGCCAAGTCAGTATGGGTAATACTGTTATTAAAAGCACTGCTGCTAAAGTTAGAAAAATTGAAAAAAGAAACGTGATAGCAGGCTTCGCGGGTTCGACAGCTGACGCTCTTACTTTGTTTGAAAGACTTGAAGCAAAACTTGAAAAACATGCTGGTAATCTTCCTCGGGCTGCTGTGGAATTAGCTAAAGATTGGAGAACAGATAAATATTTAAGAAGATTGGAAGCTTTAATGGCTATTGGTGACAAAGAAAATAGCTACATAATTTCAGGTACCGGCGATGTATTAGAGCCTGAAGGAAATGCAATTGGGATAGGATCTGGTGGAAATTACGCATTAGCTGCTGCTAAAGTATTATTAGAGTCAGATTTAAATGCGGAAGAAGTAGCAAAAAAAGCAATTAAAATTGCTTCAGAGATTTGTGTATTTACAAATGATAATATTAAAATAGAAAAAATTTAATGGAAAACTCAAACGTAAAACCTTTTCCTAAAGAAAAAAAAGATGAAAATGAAAGTTCTGTAGTAAGCTCTTTATCTCCTAGAGAAATTGTTTCTGAACTAGATAGATATGTTGTTGGTCAAAATAAAGCAAAAAAAGCTGTTGCAATTGCTCTAAGAAATAGATGGAGAAGACAAGCTTTAAAAGGTGAGATGAAAAATGAGGTATTACCAAAAAATATTTTGATGATAGGGCCAACAGGAGTTGGAAAAACTGAAATTTCAAGAAGACTATCCAAGCTAGCTGAAGCCCCCTTTGTAAAAGTAGAGGCTACAAGATTTACAGAAGTTGGTTATGTAGGCAGAGATGTAGAGCAGATTATAAGAGATTTACTTGAAATCGCAATTGCCATGGAGAAGGTAAAAAAAAGAAAAGAAGTTTTTACAAAAGCACAAAAACTCGCAGAAGAAAAAGTTTTAGATGCCCTGGTTGGTAACAAAGCAAGTCTTGCAACTAGAGAAAGTTTTAGAAAAAGATTAAGAGATGGAGATTTAGACAATAATGAAATCGAAATTGCTGTAAACGATAGCAGTTCACAGGCTTCTTTTGAGATTCCTGGAATGCCTGGTGCAAATATTGGTATGATAAATATTGGAGAAATGATTGGTAAATCTGTCGGTAACAAACAAAAAAAGAAAAAGATGACTGTTAAAGAATCTCATGAAATTTTAATTAATGATGAATCAGATAAGCTCATAGAGGAAGATAAGATTATAAAATCTGCAAAGAACTCAGCAGAAAATAATGGTATTGTTTTTTTAGATGAAATAGACAAAATTTCAGGAAGGACTGATAGAGCAGGTGGAGATGTTTCAAGAGAGGGTGTTCAGAGAGATCTATTACCTTTAATCGAAGGAACAACTGTAAGTACAAAATATGGTCCAATAAAAACTGACCATGTTTTATTTATTGCTTCAGGTGCATTTCAACTGGCGAAGCCATCAGATTTATTACCAGAATTACAAGGAAGACTTCCCATAAGAGTCGAACTTGAAGCTTTAACTAGTGATGATTTTAAAAGAATTCTTAAAGAGCCAGATTATAGTTTAATTAAACAGTATGTCGCTCTTTTAAAAACTGAAAACGTAGAATTAGAATTTTCTGAAGATGGTATTGATTCTATTGCAAATATTGCATCCGAAGTTAATTCTACAGTAGAAAATATTGGGGCAAGAAGACTACACACTATCATAGAAAGAATTTTGGATGATATTAGTTTTACAGCTACTGACAAGTCGGGTGAAAAAATTATAATTAATTCAGAATATGTAAGAAATAATTTAGATGAACTTGTTAGAG
>JAOHCJ010000055.1 GCA_028095445.1 Candidatus Pelagibacter sp. | reverse complement strand
ATATGATGACTTAAATGAAATAATTTTAAGATCAGAAAAATTTACATACCTTAAGAAACAAGAATTAATTTTTACAAAAACAAAGACTATTATAGAATATGATAAAGAATATTTTCTTGATGCACAAGAACTTACATTTAACAGAAATCAAAAAAAAATATTTTCTGAAAAAAAAATAAATATTAAAGATTTAAATGGAAATATTTCTTTAATGTCAAAGTTTAATCTTTCCTTAACTACTAAGTTATTAATAGGTGATGACCTTGAGTATTTAGATTCAACATCTAATAAAATTTATATGAAAAATGCTGCAATTGATTTATCAACTAAAGAAATTATTGGAAAAGACCCAATAATTTTATTTGAAAATGAATCATTTGGAAATAAAAAAAATGAACCACGTCTTAAGGGTGTGTCGATTAATGTAACTAAAGAAAACACAAAAGTTAAAAAAGCAACTTTTACTACCTGTCAAAAAAAGGATGGTTGTCCACCCTGGACACTATCTGCTTCAGAGGTTAATCATGATAAAGTAAAAAAAGTAATTAATTATAAAAATAGTTGGTTAAGATTGTATGACAAACCTGTTTTTTATTTTCCGAAATTTTTTCACCCTGATCCTACAGTTAAACGGCAGTCTGGTTTTTTAATACCCAAATTTAAAGATTCTAATTTACTCGGATCTTCATTAAATGTTCCATATTTTAATGTGATTAGTGAAAGTAAAGATATGACTTTTAGTCCAACTTTTTTTACAAATAAGAGTGCAATTTTTCAAACTGAGTACAGGCAAGTGAGCAAACAAAATAAACACGATGTCGATTTTAGTTATTTTGCAGACGGCAAAAACTCAAAAAAATATTCTTCCAAAAGTCATTTTTTCTCGCGGTCCAAAAGTAATTTAAATTTTGATAGTTTTGAAGAGTCTGATATTACCATGGAAATACAGCAATCTTCAAATGATACTTATTTAAAAACGTATAAATTAAAGTCACCCCTAATTAAAGATGAAAGTCTGCTTCACTCATTTGTTGAGTTTAATGGTGCAAAAGAGAATTCTAATTTAAATATTACAACTGAGGTTTTTGAAGATTTAACAAAAAGTCAATCAGATAGATATGAATATATTTTACCTAGTTTTAATTTTATAAAGAATATTTATCCTGAAGATACAAAACTTGGCTATTTTTCTTTTGAGGCAAAAGGTTTTCAAAAACAAAATAATACAAATATTAATGAAACTTCTTTGATTAACAATCTGTATTTAAATTCAAATTCTATAATAACCAATAAAGGTTTTAAAAATAAATATGTTGGTTTGATTAAAAATGTAAATAAAAAAATTGAAGATTCAAATAATAGCAACAAAGATGAGGGTAAAATATTAAGCGCTTTACTCTACGAAATAACTTATCCTGTTAAAAAAAAAATGACTAAATACGACAATATATTTACACCTATTCTTTCTTTAAGATACAGCCCTAATCAAACCAGAAATCTTAAGGATGAAGATAGAAGAATTAATATTAGCAATATCTACTCTATTGATAGACTAGGTAAAGATGACTCCATTGAAGGTGGTCAGTCAGCCACTCTGGGTGCAAGCTTTAAGAAAAAAGATAAATCTGGGAATGATTATCTTGCTTTTGAAATGGCTACGTCAATTAGAGATAGAAAAAATGAAGATATGCCTTTAACGACAACTATGATGGATAAAACTTCAGACATTGTTGGAAATTTTTCTTATGAACCTAATGAAGTTTTTGAGTTATCATATGATTTTTCTTACGATAATAATTTGAAATATTCAAATTTTGACTCTTTTACAACTCAATTTAAAGTAAATAATTTTGTAACAGAATTTGAATTTCTTGAAGAGAATAATTTAATAGGTAGTGAAAGTTATCTTTCTAACAAAACTGGATTAAATTTAAGTGAAAATAAAAGAATTTCTTTCTCAACGAGAAGGAATAGAAAGACTGATTTAACAGAGTATTACAACTTAATGTACGAATATAAGAATGATTGTTTAGTTGCATCTATTCAATATAAAAAAGATTACTACACAGATGTAGATTTAAAACCTGAAGAACAATTATTTTTTAGTTTAACTATAGTTCCATTTACGACAACAAATAGTCCAAATATTAATAAATGATAAAAAAAATATTAACAATTTTTTTTGTTTTATTTTTTTTTGTGAAAGCTGATTCACAAATTAAAAATAAAATTAATATTATTGTAAAAATAGATAATCAAGCAATAACTAATGTTGACATAAAAAACGAGATAAAATATTTAATTGCTATAAATAATCAATTAGAAGAAGTTAAATTTGATGAATTAAAAAAATTTGCAAAAGACTCATTAATTAAAGAGATAATAAAAAAAAAAGAGTTGCTTAATTATTATGTGCTAGATCAAAAAAGTGAATTTTTAGATAATTATATTGATAATTTTTTTAAAAAATTAAATATAAATAATAAAGAAGAGCTAGAGCTTTATCTATTAAAATACGATCTAAGTCTCGACGAAGTTACAAAAAAATTTGAAATAGAAGTAATCTGGAACGAGTATATTTTTACAAAATATAAAGATCAAGTGAAAGTAGATGTTGAAAAATTAAAAGAAAAAATAGAAAATACTCAAATTAAAAGTGATGCATACCTGTTATCAGAAATATTGTATCAAGTAAAAAATAAAAATGAAATTAAGTCAAAATATAATGAGATCTTAAATAGTGTTAGAGAAATTGAATTTAAAAACACAGCAAATATATTTAGTGTTTCTGATACATCAAAATATGGTGGAGATATAGGCTGGATCAATGAAAGACAATTGTCAAAAAACATTAATAAAAATATTAAAAATCTAAATAAGGGTGAGATATCTCAACCAATTATAGTTCCTGGTGGAATATTAATATTAAAAATTAATGATAAAAAGATAGAAAATGTAGAGATAAACAAAGATGAAGAGCTTAAAAATTTGATTGCTTTTGAAAAAAATAAACAATTTAACCAATA
>JAOHCJ010000054.1 GCA_028095445.1 Candidatus Pelagibacter sp. | reverse complement strand
TCAATATAATCAATAATACAATAGATCATATTCTAAGACTTAATATCAAATTTGAAGAAGAAGATATTAGAAGATTTTTATTTTCAACGAGATTTTTATTTCAAAATTTAGATAGAGTTATTCTATTTGATAATCAATTTAATCTAGTTGGAGACACAGATACATTAGATTTAGATCCTAGATCATTTTCTTCGAGAATGGATATTATTCAGCAAGAAATTTTAGATGAAGAAATTAGTAAAAAAATAACCGAAACAAAAAACCTAAATAAAGAAAAAACCATTTCACTCAAAGATATCTTGTCTCATTATTCTTGGTCTAAAGATTTTGGTAAACCATATACTTTTACACAAGAGGGATATAATCGATTTTTATTAACTACTATAAAAAACGTAACACTAAATGGAAAAAATATTGGATATTTAGCAATTTCTGAAAATGCTAATGATGTAAAATCAGCAATAAATGAGAGAAAAACCTTTATAATTAGAACAGCAATTTTTATTGGAATAGTTATCTTTATATTTTCTTTTGTATTAAATAGATATTTTTTAAAACCTATAAAAAATTTAGTCGCCTATACAAAAATTATTAAAGAAAAAAGTAAAAAAAAAACAAATATATCTGAATTAAAAAGTAGAAATGATGAATTGGGAACACTATCCACTTCTTTAGACGATATGACCAATGAACTCCAAAAAAGAATTTCTCATGCTGAAAATTTTTCAACTGATTTAGTTCATGAAATTAGGAACCCATTAACATCCTTAAGAAGTGCCTCAGAAATACTGCAAGAGACTGAAGATAAAAGTCAAAGAAGTAAATTAATTGATATCCTCGATCATGATGTTCAAAGAATTGAAAGATTAATAACAGACTACTCTCAAATGCTGAAAGATGAAGTTGCTTTAAGTAAAGAGAAGATGAAAAAAATAAATCTCAAAATAATTGCAAAATCTGTAGTAGATGATTTCAATAGTATTTACCAACCTAAAAGAGGTATTAAGATTATCTTATTAGATTTAAATAATGTTGAAGAATACAATATTAATGGAATTGAAAATAGAATAGAACAAATTATTGCAAATTTATTAGATAATTCGATTTCATTTAGTGATGATAATAAAAAAATTTTAGTTGAAATATCAATAACTGATAATAAGAAAATCATATTAAAGATTATAGATGAAGGCAAAGGCTTTAAGGAAACAAATACAAAAAAAATATTTAATAGATTTTATAGTAATAGACCAGATAGTTTTGGTAAACATTCTGGTTTAGGTCTTAATATTGTAAAGAATCTAGTAGATTTACATGGCGCTACAATTAGTGCGTCCAATAATACTGCTCAAAAAGGTGCAAATGTAGAAATAGTATTCCCTAAATCTTAATCATAAGTTGATTAATAAATTTATTATTGTATAAAACCGATCAATGGATGATTTTAAAGTTAAAGATATATCTCTAGCAGAATTTGGAAGAAAAGAAATTTCTATAGCTGAAAGTGAGATGCCAGGATTAATGGCATTGAGAGAAGAATATTTGAATAAGGCACCGCTAAAAGGAGCAAAAATTTTAGGATGTTTGCACATGACCATTCAAACAGCAGTTTTAATTGAAACATTAGTAAACCTTGGAGCTGAAGTTAGATGGTCTTCATGTAATATTTTCTCAACACAAGATCACGCAGCATCTGCAATAGCTAAAGCAGGTATACCTGTTTTTGCCTGGAAAGGTGAAACTGAAGAAGAATATTTGTGGTGCATTAAACAAACGATTGAGGGAAAAAAAGACTGGAAAGCAAATATGTTGCTAGATGATGGTGGTGATTTAACTGCAATCATGCATAGTGAATACAAAGACTTATTAAAAGAAGTAAAAGGAGTTTCTGAAGAAACAACAACTGGAATTAAAGCATTAAATAAAATGGAAAAAGATGGATCGTTAATGATTCCAGCGATAAATGTGAATGACTCAGTTACAAAATCAAAATTTGATAATTTATATGGTTGTAGAGAAAGTTTAGTTGATGGAATTAGAAGAGCTACAGATGTTATGATGTCAGGTAAAGTTGCAATAGTCGCGGGTTTTGGTGATGTTGGAAAAGGAAGTGCTGCGTCATTAAGACAAAGTGGTGCAAGAGTTTTAGTTACAGAAGCAGATCCTATATGTGCTCTACAGGCAGCTATGGAGGGCTATGAGGTAGTTTTAATGGATGAAGCAATTGATAAAGCAGACATAGTTGTAACTGCAACAGGTAATAAAGATATAGTTACCGCAGATCATATGAGGGATATGAAAGATAGGGCAATACTATGCAATATTGGCCATTTCGATAATGAAATTCAAGTAGAAGCTCTAAAAAATTATAAATGGACAGAAGTTAAGCCACAAGTTCACGAGATAGAATTAAACGGTGGAAAAAGAATTATTCTTTTAGCTGAAGGTAGATTGGTAAACTTAGGATGTGCTACGGGACACCCAAGCTTTGTGATGAGTGCATCTTTCACAAATCAAGTTATTGCTCAAATAGAACTTTGGAATAATCATAAAAATTATAAAAATGAAGTTTATGTATTACCTAAAAACCTAGATGAAAAAGTAGCAATGTTACATTTGAAAAAAGTCGGAGCAAAGCTTACAAAACTTTCAAAGGATCAAGCAGACTACATAAGTGTTGGAACAGAGGGTCCATTCAAGCCTAATGCATATCGCTACTAATAGCGAAATAATAGATATCTCTTTAGAAGTAAAGACAGCTGAGTTAGCTAAAAAATTTTCACAGATATTAAAAAAAGGAGAAATTGTTTTTTTTCATGGAGAAATTGGTGTGGGAAAAACAACATTTATAAGACATTTAATTAATAATATTCAAAAAAATAATCATTTAAATTTAACAGAAGTTACTAGTCCAACATTCAATTTAGTAAATGAATATGATGTAGGTACCTTTATAGTTCAACATTATGATTTATATAGACTAACAAATCCTGAGGAAATAAATAATATTGGATTATTAGAAAACTTACAGGAAACTC
>JAOHCJ010000053.1 GCA_028095445.1 Candidatus Pelagibacter sp. | reverse complement strand
TAGTAAACAAGATAATAAATGACCATAATGGCTCTATAAATTTTATTTCTATAGACCAAGGTGCAAAAATAGAAATTAAATTTACAAAATAATGAGTACTGAAATATTAATTATTGATGATAATGCTGATATTAGAAATATTATAAATGATTTAATAATTGATGCAGGATATAAAACTAGGTTAGCAGCAAATTACAATCAAGCCTTAAATGAAATTGATAAAAAACTTCCAGATGTTGCTATTATAGATGTTAAATTAGATAAGGGCGATAATGATGGTCTAGAATTGCTTTCTCACGTTAAAAATAAAGATAAAAATATTCCAGTTATTATTATTACCGGCCATGCAAATGTTGAAATGGCTGTAAAAGCTCTTAAAGCTGGTGCATTTGAGTTTATTGAAAAACCATTTAATCAAGAAAGATTATTAAATTTTGTTAATCGAGCAGTTGAAAATATAGATTTAAAAAATAAGAATAAAGAATTTGAGGATAAACTTTTTTATTCATATGAGTTAATTGGAGACAGCTCTAATACTGTAAACATAAGAGATGAAATAAAAAGAATTTCAATTTCAGAAAGTAGAATTTTTATTAATGGACCAACTGGATCAGGTAAAGAACTTATTGCAAGAAAAATACATAAACAATCAAAACGTCAAAAAGGTCCATTTATAATTCTCAATGGTGCTTTATTAGATATAAAAAAATATGAGCTTGAATTGTTTGGAGAAGAAAAAGATAATGGTGCAATTTCTTATGGTGCTCTTGAAAAAGCAAGTGGTGGAATACTTTTGGTAGATGAGGTTTCTGAAATACCTCTTGAAACACAATCTAAAATTCTAAGAGTATTGATTGATCAAAAGTTTAAAAGAATTAACGGCACTCACGATGTGAATGTGAATGTCAGAATTATTTGTTCATCTAGTAAAGATATAAAAAATGAAATTGAGTTAGGGAATTTTAGAGAGGACTTATATCATAGGCTAAATGTGTTTGAAATTAATGTAGATCCTCTTAAAAAAAGAATTTCTGACATTTCACTATTAGTGGACTACTTTTCAAAAAAAATATCAACACATTATAATTTAGAAAAACTTAAGATTGACACTAATAATACTTATTTACTTAATTATGATTGGCCGGGAAATGTCAGAGAATTAAGGAATTTAATTGAGCGTATTGCAATCCTATCACCAGATAGTGAAGATAAAATTTCAAATATAATTAAAGAATCCTTGAAATCAAATGAAAATATTGATTATGATAGAAAAGAACCCTTATCAGTACCATTAAAAGAAGCTAGAGAAAGATTTGAAAAGGAGTATTTAACTACTCAACTTAAAAAATTTAATGGAAATATATCAAAAACTGCAGATTTTATTGGTATGGAAAGATCTGCACTACATAGAAAAATAAAAGGCCTAGGAATAAAGGAATTAAACTAAATGAATATAATTATTTGTGGTGCTGGTAGAGTTGGATTTACAATTTCTAAAATTCTTAGTGAGCAAGGTCATTCAATTACTGTAATAGATCAATCTAGTGAGGACATTCAAAAAATAGATGAAACTCTAGATGTAAGAGCAATAGTTGGCAAAGCTACATATCCTTCTATACTTGAAAAGGCAAATGCAACTGAGGCTGACATGATTATTGCTGTAACACGTAATGACGAAATAAACATGTTAATTTGTCAAATTGCATTTTCTATTTTTAAAGTTCAAAAAAAAATAGCAAGGATAAGATCACAAGATTATCTAAATCCAAAATTTACAAAGGTTTACAGCAATGAAAATCTTCCAATAGATGTAATTATATCACCTGAAATAGAAATTGCTAAATCGCTACAAAGAAAGTTAGAAGCTCCAGGAGCCTTAGATAATGTTCCTTTTGCTAATAATAAAATTAGATTACTTGAAGTTTTAATTAATGAAAATTGTCCATTAATTAATATTAAGCTTAATGAATTAACTAAAAAATTTCCAAAGTTAGATTCAAATATTATGGGAGTAATTAGAAATGATAAATTTATTATTCTTAAAAAAGATAATGTAATATTAAAAGGTGATAAAGCTTATATTGTTATTAATGCGTCACAAATGCAAGAAACTTTAAACGCATTTGGACACAATGAGAAAATTTCTAATAAAATTTTGATTATAGGTGGCGGTAATATAGGTTTTAATTTAGCTAAAAATCTTGAAGAAAGTTTTGATTCTGCAAGAGTTAAAATAATAGAAAAGGATAAAAAAAGAGCAGAATTTATAGCCAATGAACTTAATAATACCATTATCATTAATGGAAACGGATTAGATGAAGAAGTTTTGTCTGAAGCAAATTTGGATGAAGTACAAACAGTATTAGCGCTTACAAATGATGACGAAGATAATTTGATGGTAAGTGTACTAGTTGAGAAGTTTACTAAAGATGAGGATGATTCAAATAACAAAAGAACAATGGCTCTTATTAATAAACCTAATTATTCTTTACTACAATCATCTCTTAAAATTGATGATTTGATTGACCCTAGAATGAATACTGTATCAAGTATTCTAAAACATATTCATAAAGGTACAATTGAAAATGCTTATAGTATATTAAATGGTGAGTATGAAATTATTGAAGCTGAAATCATTGATACTTCAGAATTAATTAATAAAGAGCTTAAAAACTCAGACCTTCCTGATGAAATTAGGATAGGAGCCGTTCTAAGAGGTGACGAAGTTATTATTCCAAGGTCAAACTTTGTTTTTAAAAAAGAGGATGTAGTTGTTTTTTTAGCCAAAAAAGATTTCTTAAAAGTTGTTGAAAATATGTTTCGTATAAGCTCAATCTAATTTAATGAAATATTTTAAACTCATTTATTTGAGTACATTTTGCGTTTTAATTTCAATACTTTCATTTTTGAATATTATCTATTCTTATTATTTCAACCTTTATCTTATTTTAGATACGTATGTTTGGACTTTTTTTATATCTATATTATTTGCTTTAATTTTTTACTATTCAAAAACCAGCAATGAAAAAAAAGTTACAATTTATGATAAAATTATAACAATTAT
>JAOHCJ010000052.1 GCA_028095445.1 Candidatus Pelagibacter sp. | reverse complement strand
GTTAAATCAACTAATTGATATTAAAGTTAATTACAAACAAGTAGGATCAGATAGATTGGCAAATGCAATCGGTGTCATCAATAACAAGGATAATTTTATAATTTTAGACTTTGGCACTGCTACAACTTTTGATGTTTTGATTAAAAACACTTATCACGGCGGTGTAATTGCTCCTGGTGTTAAACTTTCTCTAAATACATTAACAAATAAAGCAAAACTTATTCCAAGTATAAATCTTAAAAAAACAAATAAAGTCATTGGCTCTAATACAATTAGTGCAGTTAGAGCTGGTTTTTTTTGGGGTTATGCAGGATTGATTGACAATATTGTGAATTTAATTAAGAAAGAAACAAAGAAGTCCTTTAAAATTATAATTACAGGAGGATTTTCTGATTTGTTTAAAAACACAATAAATACTAAAGTTACATTAAATAAAGATATTACAGTTAAAGGTCTAATAAAAGCTACCGCTTTAATTAAATAAAATATGAAAAATGAATTATTATTTTGCCCTTTAGGGGGATCAGGTGAAATTGGAATGAATATGAACTTGTTTGCGTATGGAAAGCCAAGTGAACATAAATGGATAATGGTTGATATAGGTGTTACTTTTGCTGATGACACACTTCCAGGAATAGATTTAATCTATCCTGACCCAGGTTTTATAGTCGATAAAAAGGAAGACCTTTTGGGAATTGTTTTAACACATGCTCATGAAGATCATATAGGAGCTATTGCTCACTTGTGGCCTCAACTTAAATGCAAAATTTTTGCAACTCCATTTACAGCTGTTTTGATAAAAGAAAAGTTTAAAGAAAAACATATTGATGTAACAAGTTACTTAAAGATAGTTCAATTAAATAGCACTATTGATTTAGAACCATTTAAAATTGAATATATAACATTAACACACTCAATACTTGAACCTAATGGTCTTAGAATAGAAACACCAGCCGGTATTATATTGCACACAGGTGACTGGAAAATAGATGCTGAACCTTTAATTGGTGAAAAAATTAATTCAAATCGTTTAAAAGAGATTGGGAAAGAAGGTGTGTTAGCAATGATTTGTGATTCAACAAATGTATTTAGTATGGGAAAATCTGGCTCAGAACTTGATGTTAGAAAAAGTATGTTAAATATTATGAGCAGTTTAAAAAAAAGAGTTATAATAACTTCTTTTGCATCAAACGTAGCAAGAATGGAAACTGCTTTCTATTGTGCTGAAAAAACAGGAAGACAAATATCTCTAGTAGGCAGATCTATGCATAGAATATTTAAAGCAGCAAGACAGTGTGGTTATTTAAAGAATGTTATAGAGCCTATAGATCCGCGTGAAGCAAAAAACATTTCAAGAGAAAAAATAGTTTATCTTTGTACGGGTAGTCAAGGTGAGCCAATGGGAGCTATGATGCGAATTTCTAGCTATACTCACCCCGATGTATTTATAGAAAAAGATGATGCTGTAATTTTTTCTTCTAAAATCATTCCAGGTAATGAAAAGAAATTATATAAGTTACACAACCAACTTGTTAAAGATGGAATTGAAGTTATATCGGAAGAAAGCGAATTTGTTCATGTTTCAGGACATCCAAATAGAGATGATCTTAGAGAAATGTATGATTGGGTTAAACCTCAATGTGCAATTCCAGTTCATGGAGAACATAGACATATGATTGAACATATGAAATTTGCTAATGAAATGAAAGTTCCTAATCCTGTACAGGTAGAAAATGGAGATATAGTAAAACTATTTCCAGGTAAACCACATGTGTTTGATAAAGCACCAAGTGGCAGACTTTATCTTGATGGTAAAATAAGTGTTGAGGAAGACTCTCAATCAATTAAAGATAGAAAAAACCTAAGTGCTAATGGTTATATGGAGGTTACAATTTTAGTTACATCTAAGGGTAAAATTCACAAAACACCAATATTAACATTTAGAGGAATGCCAGTTTATGATGTAGATGAATTTACATTTGGTTTAGAAGAAGCAATTCAAAAAACTACTAGAACTTTTTCATTAGGAAGCAAAAAACAAGAGTATAATTTAATTGATGCTTTAAAAATTGTATGTCGAAAATATACTAAAGAAATTACTGGAAAAAGACCTTTTACGAATATTAACTTAGTACAAATTTAAATGAGTGTTACTGGACTAGCTATACTTTATATAATAATTTGGTGGATAGTTTTTTTTTCAATACTACCCATAGACGTTAATAGGGAAAAAACTGTTAAAATAGATGGTGAAGACGCCGGATCTCCAGAAAACCCTAAAATGTTAAAAAAGTTTATTTATTGTACTGGCATAACAAGTATTATTTTCATAATGATTTATTTATTGATAAAATATGAATATTTAAATTTAAGAAATTTAATTAGCTAAAATGTATATTTCAAAATCTTTTATACCCATATTAAAAAATAATCCTTCAGAAGCGAAAATTAAATCCCATCAATTAATGCTTAGAGTTGGAATGATTAAACAATCTTCAGCTGGCATTTATTCATGGCTACCGCTTGGTTTTAAAGTAATGAAAAAAATTGAACAAATTGTGAGAGAAGAACAAAATAAAATTGGTACTCAAGAGTTATTGATGCCAACAATACAATCTAGTGAAATTTGGAAGGAAAGTGGCAGATATGATGATTATGGAGATGAAATGCTTCGTATTAAAGATCGTCAAAGTAGGGAGTTGCTATATGGACCTACAAATGAAGAATTAGTGACAGATATATTTAGATCTAGTGTTAAATCTTATAAATCTTTACCTCAACTTTTATATCATATTCAATGGAAGTTTAGAGATGAGGTTAGACCAAGATTTGGAATTATGAGATGTAGAGAATTTTATATGAAAGATGCTTATTCGTTTGATATTAATGATGATGAAGCAGTTTTTTCTTACAACAAATTTTTTTTATCTTATTTAAAAACATTTAAAAGATTAGCGCTTAAAGCTATACCGATGGCAGCAGATACAGGACCTATCGGTGGAAATCTTTCTCATGAATTTATTATCTTAGCAGAAACTGGTGAGAGTAAGATTTTTACAGATGAAAGAATATTTAAAGTTAATAGTGATGACACTAAAATTGAAAAAAAATCTTTAGAAGAATTAAGAAAAAAATATGAAAAATTTTATGCAGTTACAGATGAAAAATTTAATAAAAAAGAATTTGAGGACACAGTCTCAGAGGAAAATAGACTGACAACAAAAGGTATTGAGGTCGGTCATATATTTTATTTTGGTGATAAATATTCAAAACCAATGGGTGCGTCTGTAGATTTACCTGGTGGAAAAAAAGATTTTGTTAAGATGGGCTCTTATGGAATTGGTGTTTCAAGACTAGTTGGTGCAATAATAGAAGCTAAATATGATGATTATAATGAAGTTATGAAATGGCCAATATCTGTAGCACCATATGATATTTCAATAA
>JAOHCJ010000051.1 GCA_028095445.1 Candidatus Pelagibacter sp. | reverse complement strand
TTATGAAAAGAGTAGCAATAATAGGCGGGGGAATTTCAGGTTTATATATTGCTAGTTTATTGAGACAAAACGCTGATTATGAAATTACAGTTTATGAAAAAAATAATTCTGTAAACTTGGAAAAAGGATATGGCATTCAGCTTTCCGTTAATAGTATTAAATTACTAAATAAGATTGGTTTTCAAAATATCGATTTTAAAGAAACGTTTTTTCCAAACAAGGTAAGTTTTTTCTCCTTAAAAACTAAAGATAAAATATGTGATTTAAGTATATCATCTTTTAATGATAGTAACGATAAGTATACAACCCTACAAAGGTCCACTTTAATAAACTTTTTGAAAAATAAACTTCCAAATAATTTAATAAATTATAATAAAAAAGTTATTGAAGTAAAAAATGGGTCTAAAATTATTCAAGTAATTTTTGAGGATAATTTATCAATTGAATGTGATTATTTAATTATTTCTGATGGAATATTTTCAAAAACCAAGTCATTAATTGTTGATAAAGAAATCAAACCAAAATATTTTAACTCAATAGCGATAAGAGGAACTATCCTTAAAAATGATCTTCACAATATTGATTGTAACGATATATCTCTATTTCTCGGGTCTAATTTGCATTCAGTAATTTATCCAGTTAATCAAAATAGTGAGTTTAATTTTGTGACTATTCTAAGAAAAACTCTAAACAATCAGCAATTAGCTGATCATAACTTAATTAATACTAAAGAGTTTATTTCATCTACTTTATTGGAACTAGCAAAACAAATAGATAAAAATATCATTGAAAATTTAAAAGACATTAAGTGCTTTCCTATATTTGTGAGCACAAAAATATCTCAACCTAAAAATAAAAATACTTTTATTATTGGAGATGCTTTTTTTGGTTTCCCACCAACTTTTGCTCAAGGTGCATCTCAATCAGTAGAAGTTGCCCATGAACTATATCAAAATTTTGAAAATAAAAATAATCAGTTCAATAAAGAAAGAATTCAAAGAACAAAAATGATTGATAGAAAATCAAGATTTAATTACTTTGCTTTTCATATTTCCAATCCTTTAGTATGTTTTGTAAGAAATCTATTGATGCGCAATTTAGTTAAAAATCGTAAATTTATTGATAGTTATTTAGGTAAAATTTATAGACATTAACTATTAGCAATCAATCTTTTTCTTAAATTATCTATTGGAACACTAACCCCGTTTACATCACAATGCCAATAAGTCCAACCATTACAGCTTTCTGCTCCAAGAATTGTTGCTGCAACCTTATGAATAGATCCTTCAGCTTGACTATGCTTAATACTTCCATCAGCCATAATTTTTGCAGTAATCTTTTTCTTATGATCAAAAATATTAGTTCCAGGTTTAATTATGCCTAGCTCAACCAAAGAGCCAAAAGGTATTCTTGGTTTAGATCTATTATTTTTAAGAGTATCAAGGAAATCATCCTTTATAGGTTTGGTATTCTTTAACCTTTGCTCTGCAGCTTTAAAATAATTTTTTTCTTTTTCTATACCAAAATAATTCCTACATAATTTTTTTGCTACAGTGGCTGTAGTACCTGATCCTAAAAATGGATCTAAAATCATGTCATTTTTATTTGAAGAAGCCAATAATACTCTATGAAGCAAAGACTCAGGTTTTTGTGTAGAGTGAACCTTTTTACCATTTTTTTTAAGCCTTTCCGACCCATTACAAATAGGTAAGTTCCAATTTGATCTCATCTGAAGATCATCATTTAAACATTTTAAAGATTGATAGTTAAATGTGTATTTAGATTTTTCACTTTTAGATGCCCAAATTAGAGTTTCATGAGCATTAGTAAATCTTGTTCCTCTAAAGTTTGGCATTGGATTATTTTTATTCCAAATAACATCATTTAAAATCCAAAAACCTAAATTTTGTATAGCTGTTCCTACTCTAAAAATATTATGATAGCTTCCAATTACCCAAATAGTGCCATCTTTTTTTAAAACTCTTTTGCACTCTTTTAACCAGGCAACTGTAAAATCATCGTATTTTCTAAAACTTTCAAATTGATCCCATTTATCATTTACAGCACTTACTTTACTTCTGTCAGGTCTGGTTAGTGAATTTTTAAGTTGTAGATTGTATGGGGGGTCAGCAAAAATAAGATCAAATGTTTCGCTTGGAATTTTTTTTAATTCTTTAATACTATCACCATTAATAATTTTATTTTTAAAGCTATTTTCCATTATATAAAAGACAATTAGACTCCAATTAGAATCTTTGGTCAACTTCAGATTGAATTATTTTGATTCAATGTGTGCTTAAATTTTTATGATCAACAAGATATTGTGTTGTTGCACGTGAAATTTATTTATTATTTTTAATAGGGGAAAAAGTTTTTCGATGGTGTTTCGTAACTCCGTATATCTTAATAGCTTCTAAGTGCTCTTTAGTTCCATATCCTGAGTTTGTATCCCATCCATAATTTCCAAACTTTTTGGATAGCGATGTTATAAATCTATCCCTACTAACCTTTGCAAGAATAGAAGCTGCTGAGATACTAGGTATTTTTTGATCGCCTTTTATAACGTATTTTAAATTATACTTTTTAAGTTCGGGTAATTTATTGCCATCAATCAAAACTAGAGAAGGTTTTTTTTTAAATTTCATTATTGCTCTTTTCATGGCAAGTAAGCTTGCTTTTAATATATTCATTTTTTCAATTTCTTTTACAGATGCGTGGCCTATAGTCCAAATTGAATTTTTTTTAATATAAGAATAAATCTCCTCCCTTTTTTTTTTGGTTAAGCTTTTCGAATCTTTTAATAGTTTTTTATTAATCGATTTATTTAATATAACGGCTGCCGCATAAACTGGACCTATGAGGCTTCCACGGCCAACCTCATCTACACCTGCTAAAGTTTTAATTAAATTTTTAGATGTAAATCTGTTATTTTTTGTTTTATTTTTTTTAAGTCTTCCCATGAATGTTTTTTATTTTCTGGAGCTCTTAAAAGGTAAGAAGGATTAAAAGTTATAATTATTTTGTAATTGGTATTTTTTATAATAATATCTCTCCATTTTCCTCTTTCAACAGAAATTTTATTATTCAGACCAGTTATAGATTGCATAGCAGAGCTACCCATCAAGATTATTATCTCTGGGTCAATAATTGATACATGTTTTTGAAGAAATTTAGAATATCTTTTGATTTCATTGGAAGAAGGTTTCCTATCTTCAGGCGGTCTAAAATTGACTGCGTAACTAGAATATATATTTTCTTTTTCAATATTAATTGCGATCAACATTTTTTTTAAAAGATCACCAGTTTGCCCCATAAATGGTTTACCCGTTTCTTCTTCTTCAGCGCCTGGAGCTTCCCCAATTATCATGATTGGGCTATTAATATTTCCATCTCCTAAAATTATTTTATTAGAATTATTTTTTAATGCACAATCTTCGATTGCGCTGATTTCTATTTTTAATTTATCAAGTTCATCTTTTTTATTAATCTGTGCATCTTTTTTTTGTGTTTTCAGATTAATATTGTCATTTTTTAATCTGTTAATGGGCTTTTCGTTAAAAACAAAATTAATTCCAATAGAATTCAGAAACTCCTCATTATAATTCGGATTTTGATTTATTGCTTTTTTAGACATACAATAGCCTGATGTTGTTAAAATTTTTAAAATTAGTTTTACTATTATTAATTTATCAAGGCCCATTATACTCAAAAAACATTA
>JAOHCJ010000050.1 GCA_028095445.1 Candidatus Pelagibacter sp. | reverse complement strand
CATTTAGGGTCATTGGAAATTTCTATCTCTCTTTTTTTAATACTATTATTTTCATAATTTTGTTCTGTGACAACTTTTAAATTTATTAAAATTGTTACAAAATCAATTTTTAATTTATTTAGTAGGTTTTCAAATAGGTTAAATGCCTCTTTTTTATATTCCACTAATGGATCTCTCTGCCCATAAGATCTTAAGCCTATTACTTGCCTTAGTTGTTCAAGGTACTGAATGTGTGATTTCCAATTTAAATCAATACATTGCAAAAATATTCTTTTTTCAATATCTTTGGCCTTATCTTCATCTAAAAGATTAATTCTTTCATTTCTTGCATCTGAAAATTTTAAATTAATTTTTTCATTGAATTCTTGATCTTGCATCTTTGTTAATTTTTCAAATTCATCACTATCAACACTTTTTCCAAGCAAAATTTTTAACTGGTTGGTAAATTCATTATTTTTTGTTTGAGATAAGTTTTGAGTCTTTAAACTTAATAAGTTTTTTTGAATTTCTGATAAAAATTCATCTGAATAATCAAAAATTTTTTTACTGTTTATGACGTTTTTTCTTTGGGAAAAAATTACATGCCTTTGATCATTTAAAACATTATCAAATTTTAATAAAGTTTTTCTTATGTCAAAGTTTCTTGCCTCAACTTTCTGTTGTGCTCTTTCAAGTGCTTTATTAATCCAAGGATGATCTATACTTTCACCATCTTTTAAGCCTAGTTTTTGAAGAATATTATTCATAGACTCTGATCCAAAAATTCTCATTAAATCATCTTCTAAGCTAACATAAAAAATTGAACTTCCCTCATCCCCTTGTCGTCCAGCTCTTCCTCTTGCTTGATTATCTACTCTTCTAGACTCCATTCTTTCAGTACCAATTACAAATAATCCATTTAAAGATTTAATTTTAGTTTTGTTTTCCAAAAGTTCATTCTCTGGCTGGCTTCCCCTTTTTCCCCCAAGTTGAATATCAACTCCTCTTCCTGAGATGCTAGTGGTGATAATAACTGAATTTAATTTTCCAGCATTTGCTATGATTTCTGCTTCATTTTCATGGTTTTTAGCATTTAAGACAACGTGCTTGATTTTTGATGAGTCTAATAATTTGGAATAAATTTCAGACTTATTAATACTAGAGGTAAAAATCAAAACAGGCTGACCCTGTTTGTGACATTCAAGAACCTTTTCTATAATTGCATTATTTTTTTCTATCTCTGTTCTAAAAATTTGATCATTCCAATCTTTTCTGATCATTTTTTTATTGGTAGGAATAATTACAACATTTAGATTATATATTTCATAAAACTCCTCTGCTTCTGTTGCGGCAGTTCCAGTACATCCAGAAATTTTATCATAAAGTTTAAAATAATTTTGATAAGTTATTGATGCGAGAGTATGATTTTCAGGCTGAACATCTATTCTTTCTTTAGCTTCAAGTGCTTGATGAAGTCCATCTCCGTACCTTCTTCCCTCTAGTATTCTTCCTGTAAGTTCATCAATAATTTTTAAAGTATCATTTTGAACTATATAATCCTTACCTTTTTCAAATAAATGATTTGCTCTTAAGGATTGATTTACATGGTGAACTAATCCTAAATTTTCAGGATCATAAAAATTATCATTTTTTAGAATTCCTGCAGTGGAAAAAATTTTTTCTACACTATTTATTCCTTCATTTGTAAGTAAAATATTTTTTTCTTTTTCATCGATCTCATAATGTTCTGACTTAAGCTTTCTGACTAATTTATCTATTACAAGATATTGCTCAGTTCTATCTTCCGCTGCACCCGATATAACTAAAGGTGTCCTAGCCTCATCAATTAAACAAGAATCTATCTCATCAACAATAGCAAAAGCATGCCCTCTCTGAACCATTTGATCTTTAGAGAATTTCATATTGTCTCTCAAATAATCAAATCCTAATTCACTATTAGTTGCATATGTAATTTCAAAAGTATAATTTTTATTTCTTTCATAATCGTCTTGGATATTATCTATGTAACCAGAGGTTAATCCTAAAAATTTATAAATTTCTCCCATCTCTAATGAATCTCTTTTTGCTAAATAGTCATTAACAGTGACAATATGAACACCCTTACCATTTAAGGCATTTAGATAAGCTGCAAGAGTTATTGTAAGTGTTTTACCTTCACCTGTTCTCATTTCTGCAATTTTGCCTTCATGAAGGACAATTCCACCAATTATTTGCACATCATAATGTCTTTCATTCCTTGTTCTTTTAGAGGCCTCTCTTACAAGTGCAAAAGCCTCAGGCAACAAATCATTAATATTCGTACCATCTTTTATTTTTTTCTTAAATTCTGTAGTTTTTTTAGGAAAATCTTCATCTGAAAGAAGTTTTGTATTATCCTCAAAAGAGTTAACTTTTTCAACAATCCTAGCTATTCTATCAAGCTCATTTTGATTGCCTGATTTAATGAATTTTGAGAGAAAATTTAAAGGATTAAGCATTTAGTTTTTTGATATATAATTTAAATATAACTTTTAATATAGGTATAAAATAATTATTTTAAATATGGCAATAAACCTTAAAAACTTTATAAACTCTCAATCCTCAAAGTCAAAAATGAATGACTTTCAAGATCTAGAGCATATTGATGGAGTTTCAATATCTACAGTTAATGCAAATTTATACAAAATTGCCAGAGATGACTTAGTAATGTTCTATTTTAGAGATGGAGTAAATCATGCCTCAGTTTATACTCAATCAAAAATAGTTTCAGAAAATATCAAATGGAATTTAAATATCAAAAGTAAAAAAATTAGATCGTTAATCATCAATACAAGAAATGCAAATGCTTTTACTGGTCCTGAAGGTTATCAAGGTTTAAAAGAAATAGCTGAAGAACTTTCATCGCAATTGAGTCAAAAACAAATAGAAGATGAAGATCATCCAAAAAAGATCCTAGCAAAAGAAATTCTTTTTGGGTGTACAGGTACAATTGGTGAAAAATACCCTACTGAAAAAATTAAAAGAAGTATTCCAAATTTAATTGATAAAATAAAATATACACAAAATAAATTAATTTGGATAAAAGCTGCTTTAGGAATAATGACAACAGATTTGAAACCAAAACTAGCAATGGAGGAATGTGAAATTGGAAACAAGAAAATTAAAATATATGGTATTGCAAAAGGATCTGGGATGATTTTTCCTAATATGGCAACTACACTAGGTTATATTTTTACAGACGCTGATCTTTCAAACGATATTTTAAATAAGTTGCTTAAAAAAAATATTGAAACAACTTTTAATGCAATTACTTGTGATGGAGATACCAGTACTAATGATATGGTTTCAATCTTTTCGACTGGTAAGGCAAATAATATAGATATTAAAAATATTAATGATAAAAAAATAAAATTTTTTGATGAAGCCTTACATTCTGTACTTCTAAATTTAGCAAAAAGGGTAGTTGATGATGGTGAAGGTGCAAGTAAATTTATTACAATTAATATTTTGAAGTCAAGAACAGAAGAAGACGCAAAAAAAATTGCTTTTTCAATTGCAAATTCTCCCTTGGTCAAAACTGCTATTGCAGGTAATGACCCAAATTGGGGAAGAATAATAATGGCTATAGGAAAAACAAATGTAGATATTGAAATCAATAAATTGTCTATCAAATTGGGACCAATAAAAATCATTGATAAGGGACAATTATCAAAAACATATATAGAAGATGATGCAAGTGTATACATGAAAGAAGAAAGAAAAATTGATATTGATGTTGATTTAAATTTAGGTAAGAAAAATTTTACAGCTTACACAATG
>JAOHCJ010000005.1 GCA_028095445.1 Candidatus Pelagibacter sp. | reverse complement strand
AAGACCAATTATCTTAATTGGTTCTGAAAAACTTCTTAAAATACAAATGAAAAAATTGGGCTACAAGATTGGTATTAAAAAAGTACATCAAAATGAAGTTCTAAATAAATTGAATAATAATAAGTTAATAAATTTGATTAATGTAAACTTTGATAATCTTAAAAGTCCTTTTAGTAAAATTACAAATAAATCAAACCAATATATCAAAAATTGCTTTGATGTTGCTTTAGACTTATTAAAAAAAGACGCTCAAATCTCACTAGTTAATGGACCTATTTCAAAAAAAAGTTTTTTAAAGAATAAATTTTTAGGCATCACTGAATACCTTGCTAAAAAAGTAAAAAAAAAAGATAAAGTTGCCATGCTAATTTATAATAAAAAATTGTCTGTTTCACCTATTACTACCCATCTCCCATTAAAATTGGTTCACAGAAACTTAACAAAATCCAAAATAATCAATAATGTTAAATTAATTACTGAATTTTATTTAAAGCAATTTAAAAAAAAACCTAAAATTGCAATTACTGGTTTAAACCCTCACTGTGAAAGTAATTATAAATCAAGCGAAGAAGATAAAGTTATAATTCCAACCATTAAAAAACTGAATAAAACCAAGTATAAAGTTGATGGACCTTTTGCAGCTGATACTATTTTTATGAAAAAAAACTCCATTAAATATGATGTGATTATTGGAATGTATCATGACCAAGTATTAACTCCTGCAAAAACATTATTTGATTTCAATGCCATAAATATAACTTTGGGTTTGCCCTTTATTAGAATATCTCCAGACCATGGGCCAAATACGTCAATGCTTGGAAAAAATATATCAAACCCTAATAGTTTAATAGAATCTTTAAAATTCCTAAATAAATAAGTGAATATAAAAAACAAAAAAAGCCTTGGACAAAATTTTTTAATAAATCGAAATGTCCTTGAACAAATAGTTAATACTGTTGATATTGAAAAAAAGGAGATTTTAGAAATAGGTCCTGGAAGTGGAAATTTGACAACATTCATTTTAAAAAAAAAACCAAAAAAATTTTATGTAATAGAAAAAGATAATAATTTATCATTATTACTTAAAGAAAAATTTAATGATGAAATAACAATCATTAACAATGATGTTTTAAATATATCCGAAGATAAAATTTCAGAAGAAAAGTTAATAGTCTTTGGAAATCTACCCTATAATATCTCTACTGAAATTCTTTCAAAATGGATTGTAAATTTAGGTCAAAACTTTTGGTTTGAAAGTTTAGTATTAATGTTTCAAAAAGAAGTTGCTGATAGAATAATAGCAGAATCTAACAACTCAAATTATGGAAGATTATCTATCTTATCTAATTGGAAGCTTAATATAAAAAAAATAATAGACATTAAACCAGAATGCTTCTTACCTAGACCTAAAGTAGATAGTTCGTTATTATTGTTTACACCTAAAAAAAAATTCTTTCAATTAGATGAACCTAAAAATCTTGAAATGATTACAAGAATTTTTTTTAGTCAAAGAAGAAAAATGATTAAAAAACCTTTTAATCAAATATTTAAGAATCCTAAAGAAATTTCAAAAAAATTAAATATTGATTTAAATTTAAGACCACAAAATTTAGAGCCTGAGACTTATTTTAATCTTGTTAAAGAGTATGAAAATTTAAGAGGTTAACATATTCACATGTTTTCTAATATATTCTTTATCATAATCTTTTGATCCATTGCTAATTTCTGCTTCAATCAAATTATTGATTTTAGAATAGCACTCATCAAGATTATCATTTACGATCACATAATCATAATTAATCCAGTGCAGCACATCCCTACTAAATTCTTTCATTCTCTCTTCTGCAATCAATTTATCTTTCATATCTCTGTTTGATAATCTTTCAAATAAAACTTTTTTACTTGGTGGAAGTATAAAAAAAGTAATCAATTTATAATTCAATCCTTTATTTTTGATTTGATCAGCACCTTGCCAATCAATATCAAATATTACATTTTCACCTTTTTCTAATTTTTCTATAACTGGAGTTCTTGTTGTCCCATAAAAATGATTAAATACTTTTGCGTATTCCAAAAATTCTTCATTTTTTATTAAATTTTCAAACTTTTCAAGATTTACAAAATAATAGTCTTTATCAGTAATTTCGCTTGGTCTAGGTTTTCTTGTAGTGTGGGAAATTGATATATGAAAATTTTTATTTTTAGATAAAAGTTTTACTAATGTAGTTTTGCCAGCCCCAGATGGGGATGATAAAATTATCATTATCCCATCTTTTTTTTTGGACATTTAAATTCTTTAATTTGCCTTACCTTCTATAAACTTAACTGCATCACCTACAGTAAGAATTTTCTCGGCTTCACTATCGGAAATTTCTGATCCAAACTCTTCTTCAAAAGCCATAACTAATTCAACTGTATCTAAACTATCTGCACCAAGGTCATCTATAAAGCTTGACTCATCTTGTACTTTTGCTTCATCTATACCCAAATGATCTGCAACAATCTTTTTAACTTTGCTTGAAATATCTTCTGACATATTGTTCCTTTTTGTTATATTTCGTTAATAAATCAAAAAGTAGGTTTGTCAACCCAAATACATGCCTCCATTAACATGTAAAGTTTCTCCATTAATATAATCTGACTGATTGGAACTTAAAAAAAATACAGCGTTTGCTATATCCTCTGGCTTACCTAGTCTATTAGACGGAATTTTTGCTATAATTGCCTCTTTGTGACTTTCGTCTATTTTATCTGTCATTGCAGTACTAATAAATCCTGGGGATATACAGTTAATATTAATATTTTTTTTTGCATATTCTATCGAGAGGCTTTTGGACATTGCAACAATACCAGCTTTTGAAGCTGTATAATTTGCTTGCCCAACATTGCCAGTATGTCCAACGACTGAAGTAATATTAATAATTTTTCCAGACTTATTTTTAAGCATTTTTTTTAAAGAATATTTGCACATTAAAAATGTTGAAGTTAAATTAATATCTATTACATTTGTCCAATCCTTCAAGCTCATTCTAATTGTTAAACTATCTTTTGTAATACCCGCATTATTAACAATACAATCAAGGGATCCTCCAAGTTCATTTGTTGCATTGTTTATAAACTCTTCAATTTTTTCGTGCTGAGAAATGTCAAATTTTAATATTTTAATATTCTTAAATTTTGATTTTAATTCTTCTAATTTTTCAATTTTTGTTCCCGTTGCTAGAACATTAGCTCCATTATTATATAATTTTTCAACTATTGAATTTCCAATGCCTCCAGATGCACCAGTAACTATAATATTTTTATTTTTTAAATCACTCATTAATATTAATTAACTTTATATCTTCTTCAGTATTTATTGCACTAACTTTAACATTTTTATCAATTCTCTTAATTAAACCTGATAAAACTTTACCTGGTCCAATCTCTATAAATTGATTAACTTCTTTATTAATCATTAACAAAACACTTTCTCTCCATCGAACTCTACTTTCAATTTGTTCAATTAGTAGGTCTTTTAATTCTTCAGAACTGTTTATTTCTTTTCCAGTTACGTTGGAAATAAGAATGTTTTTTGGATCTTCAAAATTAAGTTTAGAAATCTCTTCCTTCATAACCATTGTTGCATTGCTCATCAATTTGCAATGGAAAGGTGCGCTTACTGGTAGCTTAATACTTTTTATATTATTAGATTTTAAATCTATGATCATTTTTTCTAAATCTAGTATATTGCCACTTAAAACTATTTGGCCTACAGAATTATCATTTGCAATAAAACATTCATATCTATTTTGATTTTCTTGAATAATAGTTTCTATAGTAGTTATTTCAGAACCTAAAACTGCAACCATCCCTCCCTGTCCTTTTGGAACAGAGCTTTGCATCGCCTTCCCTCTTATCTTTAATATTTTTATAGTATCTGAAAAAGATAAAGACCCTGCTGAAGCCAAAGCAGTATACTCACCTAATGAATGTCCAGCAAAAAAATTTGCTTTATTTAAGTTTATACCAAACTTTTCTTTAATAAGTTTAAATATTGAAAAGCTTAATAAGAATATTGCTGGCTGTGTATTTTCTGTTAAATCTAATTTTTCTTTTGGGCCTTCCAAAATTAAATTTGATATGGAAAAACCTAGTGTTTCATCGGCTTCTTTAAATAAATTTTGGACTAAATCATATTTATTGTATAAATCTTTGCCCATTCCTACAAATTGTGAACCTTGACCTGGAAAAATAACTGAAAACATTTAAATATATAAAATTATTATGGTTTTAAGTGTTGTAATTAAAGGATTATAATAGTATATCCTCACTTTTTATTAAAGAACAAATATGAATTTATACGAACACACAATAGTTGCTAGACAAGATACCAGTCCTGCGCAGATTAAGCAATTAACTGAAAAATATTCTAAAATAGTTGAAAAAAATGAAGGAGAAATAGTTCAAACTGAGGAATGGGGATTATTAAACTTATCTTATATTATAAAAAAGAATAAAAAGGGTAGTTATATTCATTTTAAAATTAAAGGTCCTGGTAGAATTATTGATGAATTAGAAAAAAATGAGTCAATTGATAAAAATCTTTTAAGGTACATGACTGTAAAAGTTAAAAAATTTGATTTAAATGCTAAATATTTTTCTCAAAAAGAAGAATTTGAAAGAAAAGATAGTAAAAGGGACTACAACAGAAATTAATTATGCCATCAAAAAAAAGAGCAGGAAATAAAAAAGGTAAGCAAAGTAATTTTGCCAAGCTAAGTATTTTTCAACCAAATAAGTACAAGTTTAAAAAATCTTGTCCATTATCTGTTAAGGGTGCTCCAGAAGTAGATTATAAAAATATAAGATTATTAAAAAAATATATGTCTGAAAATGGGAAAATTTTACCTTCAAGAATTACAAATGTATCACAAAAAAAACAAAGAGAGCTATCTTTATCAATTAAGAGAGCTAGAAACTTAGCTTTAATCTAATGAAAGTTATACTTTTAGAAAATTTAAAAAGAATTGGATCAATTGGTGAAGTTATTGAAGTAAAAAGAGGCTTTGCAAGAAATTTTCTAATTTCTAATAAAAAAGCTCTTTATGCATCAAAAGAAAACATTGCTGAAGTTGAAAAAATTAAATCTGCATTAGGAAAAAAAGATGCTGAAAAGAAAAAAGATGCTCAGAAAATTTCAGAACAAATCAGTGGCAAAGAATATTTGATCAAAAAATTAAGTACTGAAAACAAAGAGCTGTATGGATCGGTTAAGCCAACTGAAATTTCAAAGTTAATACATGATACCAATAAAATTGAAATCAAACCTTCAATGATACAACCAATAAATGAAATTAAATCACTTGGTAAATTTAAAGTAAAGATATCTTTGCACTCTGAAGTAGATTCTGAAATCACTATTAATGTTGTTACAGCAGAAACTATTCAATAATTATACAATTTTTTCCCCAACAAATATTAATTATTTTTTTGAACTTTTTTTCATATAAATTAAAAATATGGAAAATAATTTGAGTTTAGTCAAAGATTCTTTTAAGGAGTTGCCAAATAATATTGAAGCAGAACAATCAGTAATTGGTTCAATACTAGTTTCTAATGAAATATTTGATGAAATTAATACTATAGTTTCAAGTACAAATTTTTACGATCCAATGCACCAAAAAATATTTTCTGCTATAGAAAACCTTGTTTATAAAGGAATGCTTGCTAATCCTATTACTCTTAAAAATTATTTTGAAAATGAAAAAGACGAATTAAATGTCCCAGAGTATTTAGTAAAGATTACTAAATTTTCTACATCTTCTAGGCAAACTATTGAATATTCAAGAATTATCTATGACATGTTTGTTAGAAGAGAATTAATTAAAATTTCTGAAAACACAATTGATGCAGCAAAACTAAATGATCTTGATGTTAATGGGCAAAATATAATTGAAAACTCTGAGAGGTTATTATTTGATCTTGCAGAAAAAGGATCATTTAATTCATCTTTAGTAAAATTTGATGAAGCAATGAAACAAACAATAGAAATGGCTTCAGCTGCCTATCAAAATGATGAGGGAATTGTTGGTGTCCCTACTGGTTTGAGAGATTTAGATGATAGACTTGGAGGACTTCATGACTCTGATTTAATTATTATTGCTGGGAGACCTTCGATGGGGAAAACTGCTTTAGCCACAAATATTGCTTTTAATGCCGCACAAAAACTACAGGAAAAAGAAAAAAAATCTTCTGTTGCTTTTTTTTCTCTTGAGATGTCATCTGAACAGCTTTCAACTAGAATTCTAGCGGAACAATCTAGAATTAAATCAAATGATATTAGAAGAGGAAGGATCTCTGATGAACAGTTTGATAAATTTATTGAAACATCAAAAAATATATCGGAACTGCCTTTGTTTATTGATGAGACTCCAGCAATTAGTATTGCCGCAATGAGCAATAGAGCTAGAAGAATTAAAAGATTATTTGGTCTAGATTTAATTGTAGTAGACTACATTCAGCTTATGAGGGGCTCATCTGGAAATAGAGATGGAAGAGTTCAAGAAATTTCAGAAATTACACAAGGACTTAAGGCTATGGCTAAAGAACTTAAACTCCCCGTTATTGCTCTTTCTCAATTATCAAGAGCTGTTGAGCAAAGAGATGACCACAAACCACAATTATCAGATTTAAGAGAATCTGGATCTATTGAACAAGATGCGGATGTTGTAATGTTTGTTTATAGAGAAGCATATTATCTGGAAAGAAAAGAACCAAGACCAGCTACAGTTGAACATGCTGAGTGGCAGGCAAAGATGAATGAAGTATCGCATTTAGCAGAACTTATAATCGGAAAGCAGAGACATGGACCTACAGGCAATATTATGGTTGAATTTGAAAAAGAGTTTACTAAATTTAAAGATACTCAAATTAACTAATATCCAATATAAACAGTATTAAATGCTATCTCATTTATACGAAAATACTGTACTTAAAAAACCTAAATCTATTTTTATTTTATTAATAATTGCATTATTGAGCTTTGGATATTTCTCTAAAGATTTTAGGTTAGATGCATCTTCGGATACTCTTTTAATAGAAGGTGATCCAGATCTTGAATATTTAAAAGAGGTTACTGAAAGATATGGCTCTAAAGAATTCCTAGTTTTAACTTATTCTCCTAATGAAGGAATGATTACGGAATCTTCATTTAATAATCTATTGAGTTTAAAATATAAAATCCAAAGTTTGAATTGGGTACATAATGTAGTTACCCTATTAGACATCCCTTTATTAAATAATTCTGATGCGCCTCTTCAAGAGAGATTAGAAAGTTTTAAAACCCTAAAAGATGAAGACGTTGATAAAGAAAAAGGTTTTAAGGAGATATTGAATAGCCCAGTATTTAGAAATTTTGTAATCAGCGAAGATGGAAATACTAGTGGTATAATCGTTTACATTAAAAAAGAGAGTCTAAAAGATATTGAAAATAAAACTGATGAAGAAATTGAGAAATATAAAGACATTTTAAAAAAAAAAAATCATCAAAATATTCTTCAGATAAGAGAAATTATTAAAAGTTATGAGAATATAGGTAAGATATACCTAGGTGGTATCCCAATGATAGCTGATGATATGATGTCTTTTATCAAAAGTGACATTGTAGTTTTTGGCTTAGGGGTTTTAATTTTTATTATTGCTACTCTTTGGTTTGTTTTTAGAAAATTAATATGGATTATAGTTCCTATTAGTAGTTGTTTTTTTTCTGTTTTGATTATGACTGGCCTTCTAGGCATTCTTGGATGGAAAGTGACTGTTATATCGTCTAACTTCATTGCTCTCATGCTAATCTTAACAATGGCAATGAATATCCATATGAGCACAAGATTTCTTCAGTTAAAAAATGATTTTCCAACTTCTAGTAATTTTGAAATCATCTCTATGACTGCAGGAAAAATGTTTTGGCCAATTATTTATACAGTTTTAACAACTATATGTGCTTTTTTATCTTTAGTATTTAGTGGTATTAAACCTATTATTGATTTTGGGTGGATGATGACTCTTGGATTAATTACATCTTTTATTATTACTTTTACCCTTCTGCCTACTCTTTTGAACTTTATTTCAAATAATAATACTGAAATTAAAGAAAACAAAGAATCAAAAATTATTAATTTTTTTAGTAAAATTTCAATCAATAACAAAAATACTATATTTACATTAACTTTATTAGTTATCATCTTAAGTATAATTGGAATAAGTCGTCTCGAAGTAGAAAACAGTTTCATTAACTATTTCAATAAAAATACGGAAATATATAAAGGTATGAAACTCATAGATGAAAAATTAGGTGGCACTACTCCTCTAGAAATTATTTTGAAGTTTCCTGAGAAAAAAAAAATTAAATTAGAAAAAGATGATGAGTTTGAAGATTGGGGAGAAGACGAGAGTCAAGATGATGAAAAATACTGGTTTACAAAAGATAAAATTGAAAAAATTGAGGCTGTTCACAATTATCTTGATAGCTTACCAGCAGTAGGCAAAGTGCTCTCTTTTAGTTCGATAATACAAGTTGCAACACAATTAAATAATAATAAACCTTTGGGAACACTAGAGATGGGTGTTCTTTACTCTAAAATTCCTGAAAATATTAAAAAAGAAATTGTTGATCCTTACATTTCAATTAAAGATAACGAAGCAAGAATAAGTTTACGAATTTTAGATTCACAAGATGATTTAAGAAGGAACGATTTAATTAAAAAAATTAATTATGACTTAGAAAATAAACTTAAACTAAATAAAGATGAATTTAAACTTGCAGGGATTTTAATTCTTTTTAATAATTTGCTTCAAAGTCTTTTTAAGTCACAAATATTAACCTTGGGGCTGGTTATGACAGGTATTTTTGCAATGTTTATGGTGCTTTTTAGAAATATTAAACTTTCTTTAATCGGAGTAGTTCCAAACTTTATAGCTGCTTTTTTTATTTTAGGAATTATAGGTTTGTTGGGAATACCTCTTGATATGATGACAATAACTATTGCAGCTATTACTATTGGTATAGCTGTAGATAATAGTATTCATTATATTTATAGATTTAAGGAAGAATTCTCAAAGCATAAAGACTATAATAAAACACTTAAAATTTGCCACTCAACAGTCGGTGTCGCAATACTAAACACTTCTATAACAATAGTGTTTGGATTTTCAATTTTAGTATTTTCTAAATTTATACCTACTATTTATTTTGGAGTGTTTACTGGTATTGCTATGTTATTAGCAATGATTTCTGTTTTAACGTTATTACCATCTCTTATCTTAATAAGTAAACCATTTGGGAGATAGTCTCTAAAATGCTCAATAGCTTAAAAGATTTTTATGAAGTGATTTCTATAATAGATCTTTTATATCTAGTCTTCACAACTTTATCAATTATTAAATGCTATCGAAAAGGATTTGTCTTAAGTATTTTAGCTGCTTCAAAATGGATCTTGGCATATATTGTAACTTTAATTTTATTTCCAAGAATTAAACCTTTTTTTAAAAACATAATTGACAGTGAGTATATACTTGACCTTACACTTGGTATCACAATATTTGTTTTGGTTATTTTCATTATTTTAATGATCAACAAAGGAATTGGTAGAGCTGTTAGATATTCTGGCTTGGGAAGCTTGGACTCGGTATTTGGATTCTTTTTTGGCTTTATTAGGGGGTATATTGTGTGCGTTTTATTATTCTCAGCTGTTAATATCATTTATAATTATAATAAATGGCCAATTAAATTAAACTCATCATACACCTTTCCATACCTAGAAAAAGGTAGTAATTATCTAATTAAAGAGTTTCCTAATGAAAAAAAATATCAAGATTCTAAAGAAAAAATTGAAGAACTATAATCCAAAATTAAGAGAAGAGTGTGGTGTATTTGGGGTAAGCAATAGCAAGGATGCTGCTGCAATTACTGCCCTAGGTCTTCACGCTTTACAACACAGAGGCCAAGAGGGTTGTGGAATAGTGACTTTTGATGGCAAAAAATATTATTCAGAAAAAAGATTTGGTCTAGTTGGTGATAATTTCAATAAAGAAAAAGTGTTAAAAAGCTTACCAGGTAACTATGGAATTGGACATAATAGATACAGCACCACAGGTGAAAATACTTTGAGAAATATTCAGCCTTTTTTTGCAGATACAAATGCTGGAGGTATTGGTGTTGCTCACAATGGAAATCTAACAAACTCTATAACACTCAGAAATAAATTAGTACAAGAGGGTGCAATTTTCCATACAACTTCCGATACTGAAACTATTGTTCAATTAATTGCAAAATCAAAAAGAAATAAAACAATTGACAAAATTATAGATGCAATTTTTCAAATACAAGGTGGCTACGCATTGGTTATGCTTACACAAAATACCTTAATTGGTGTAAGGGACCCTTATGGAATTAGGCCACTTGTAATTGGCAAAATAAAAGATAGTTATGTTTTTACATCTGAAACTTGTGCCTTAGATATTATTGGAGCAAAATATATAAGAGATGTAGAGAATGGTGAAGTTGTATATGTGGAAAATGATAAATTAAAAAGTGTTAAACCTTTTCCTGTTAGAAAAGTACGTCCATGTGTTTTTGAGTATATTTATTTTGCAAGACCCGACAGTATATTAAATGGTAAATCTGCTTATGAACATAGAAAAAATTTTGGTACTGAGCTTGCAAAAGAAAATAGAATAAAAGCTGATATAGTAGTGCCAGTTCCTGACTCTGGTAATGCCGCTGCACTTGGGTTTGCTCAGCACTTAGGGGTAAATTTTGAATTGGGCTTAATTAGAAATCATTATGTTGGTAGAACTTTTATTGAACCTAGTCAAAAAATTAGAAGTCTTGGTGTAAAATTAAAATTGAATGCTAACCGATCTACAATCTTAGGTAAAAATATTATTTTAATTGATGATTCTTTGGTAAGAGGAACTACCTCTCACAAAATAGTAAAAATGCTATATGATGCAGGTGCTAAAGAAGTTCATGTTAAAATTGCATGTCCAGAAATAAGATTTCCAGATTTTTATGGTGTTGATACACCAACAAAAAAAGAGCTACTCGCTGCAAACAAGACAAATGAACAAATTTGCGAATACATTGGAGCCAAATCGCTAGATTTTTTGTCTATAAAGGGAATGTATAAAGCTATGGGTTTTGAAAAAAGAGACAAAACTTATCCTCAATTAACAGATCACTATTTTACAGGCGATTATCCAGTAAAACCAATAGATGAATTAGGTGATGATAAAATCACTCAATTATCTTTATTAAGCACTGCATCAGGAAATTAAAAATAAGCATGATATGTTTTGCTAAAATTCAAAAAAATATTATTTATTATTAGACATGTCGCAACAAGGTAAATCAGAAGACTTCCATCCATCAAAACCATCTGATATATTTGTGCAAATATAATCCTCTTTTTCAAGTAATTGCGCAACAAATTGAGATCTTTGACCGACCTTACACATAGTTAAAATTTCACAACTTTTACTAATTGATAGTCTTTTGAATTCATTAAAAAAGTTTTCATCTTTAATTGTTAAAAAATGGGTTTTTAAACCTAGTTTTTCTCCATCTGGTTTTCCATAACTATCCCACTCATGTTCTGTTCTAACATCCAGTAATATTTTTTTGGTATCTGATTTTAAGTAATTTATCAGATCATCAGACATTAATTGTTTAACCATAACTTTAGAAGCGAATCTTACTATTATAGCATGTTCCTGATTAAAAATAATGGCTTTAAATTTATCTTTATGTCACTATATATAAATCAATGATTGCTTCAAAAGAACATATAATCAATTATTTTAATTCTGGGGCAACTAACTCTAAACGATTTAAAATTGGTGTAGAACAAGAAAAATTTTTATTTGATTTAAACACAGATAAAAGAGTTAACTATGAAACAATTCTTAAAATGTTTAAAGGATTGTATGAATTTGGATGGAAACCTGTTTTAGAAAATAAAAATATTATTAGTCTTAAAAAGGATGGTAAAAGTATAACCCTAGAGCCAGGAAATCAAATTGAACTCTCTGGAGATCAATTAAATAATATTCATGAAGCTTGCTCTGAGTCTCAAGATTACTTATTTGAAATTAAACAAGTAATTAAGAAGCTAAATTTAAAAATAGTAAGCGCAGGATTTGATCCAATTTCAAAAATTTCGGAAGTACCTAATAATCCAAAGCAAAGGTATGAAGTGATGACAAAAGATATGCCCAACGGTGGTGAATTAAGTTTAGACATGATGTATCGAACCTGTGGAACACAGCTTAATGTTGATTACGACTCTGAAGAAAATTTTATAAAAAAATTTAGAGTAGTTAACTCCATTGTTCCTATTTCGATAGCTTTATTTGCAAATTCATCAATTGTTGAAAAAAAAAATAGTAACTATCTTTCTTATAGATCAAAAGTTTGGCAAAATACATCTAGAGGTGGATTGCCTGAAGCCTTTTTCGATAATATGGACTTTGAAAAATATGCAAATTTTGTAATGAATTTTCCGATGCTATTTATTCAAAAAGATAAAAAATACATTTCTGGAAAAAATTATTTATTCAAAGATTTTATGAATGGTAAAATTAAAGAAGTAGAAAATAAATTTCCTACTGAGAATGATTTAGCTACTCACTTAAGTACGATCTTTACAGAGAATAGACTAAAAAAATATATAGAGCTAAGATCAATGGATGCATGTGGATGGGAATGTTTATGTTCAGGACCTGCTTTTAATACAGGAATTCTTTATGGAAATTTAGATGAAGCTTATGATTTAGTTTCTAAATGGGATAAAAATAAAATCATAAATGCATATCTTGAAGCACCAAAAAAAGGTTTTAATACTGAATTGATGGGTAAAGATTTATATTATTGGACTTCAGTATTATTAGAAATTTCAAAAAAAGGTTTAGAGAATAGAGATATAATAGGTAAAAGTGGCTATAACGAAACTCATTATCTAAAACATTTAGAAAAAATAATTGATAATAAAAAAACAAATGCAGATCATATGATTAATAAATTTTCTAAAAATGAAAATTTAAATGATTTATATGATAAATAAAATTGTTGCTGTTCAGGGCAATCATCCTTCTAAATTAAACCCTATTACAGATACTAGTATTTTTCTGGCTCATGAAATTCAAAGTAAAAATTATAAAATTTTTTATTATGATCCCAAAAATCTATCAATAATTAACTCAAAAGTAATTGCCAACGGATTTTTTATAAAATTAAATTACAACCAAAAAAAAAAATTTAAAATATTAAAAAAGCAGAAATTAGATCTTTCAAATTGTAAATATATCCTAATTCGTCAAGATCCTCCTTTTAATCTTGAATATATTTCTGTAACTTATATTTTAGATACTATTAAAGACAAGGTAAAAATTATCAACAATCCTACATCGATAAGAAATGTTTCTGAAAAACTTTATTCTGCTAAATATCAAAAGTTTATGCCAAACACTCTTTTCACTCAAAATATTGATGAAATTAAAAATTTTTTTAAAACACATAAAAAAGTAATTTTAAAACCCATTCACAGTTATGGTGGCAATGATATTCATTTATTAGATAAATTTAATTTACAATTTATCCAAAAATTTATTAAAAAGCATAATCACATTATGTGTCAAAAATATTTACACAAAATTAGCAAGGGTGATAAGCGAGTTTTTTTAATTAATGGTAAAGTATGTGGTGCAATATCGAGAGTTCCGAAAAAAGGATCTTTTTTAAGCAATATGAGTAAAGGTGCAAAACCTATTAATATTAAATTAACTAAAATAGAAAATAAAATATCAAATTTAATTGCTAAGGATTTAAAAAAAGAAAATATTTATTTTGCAGGTATTGATTTTATTGATCAAAAACTTAATGGAGATATTAATGTCACCTCTCCTACTGGATTAAAAACACTATTCGATTTATCTGGAACTAATCTTGCTAAAGTTTTTTGGAAAGAATTAAAAGCATGAAAAATTTAACTGAACAACAAAAAGGGTCTTTATTAGCTTTTGTTGCAGTAATGTTTATCACACCAGACTCTTTATTTATTAGACTTTCTAATGTCGATACTTGGGGTTTGGTTTTCTATAGAGGTGTAATTCCTTTTATTACTGTTTTTCTGGGTATGTTAATAATTTATAAATTAAACTTCTTTAAAATGCTTTTCTCAAGTGGGTATCATGGGCTACTTTATATAGGGACTTTTTCAGTCACAAACATTACCTTTGTTGTATCTATACAAAACACTAATGTTGCTAATACATTGGTTATGATTGCTATGGCTCCTATGCTGTCTGCTTTTCTTGGTGCTATATTTTTAAAAGAATTACCTGATAAACAAACATGGATTACAATATTCATAACATTTACTGCTGCTATATACATATTCTATGACTCTATGCAAATTGGTAATTTTTATGGTGATATTTTGGGCTTAATAACTGCCTTGGGACTTGCTGTAGGTGCAGTTACTATCAGATCAGCTAAGGATAAAAATCTAATTCCAGCTGCTGTTGTTGGAAAATTAATTGTAGCTCTATTTGCTCTCTTATTTATTGAAAGTTTTGTGTTAATAGATAGTGACTTAATTATTGTTCCTTTAATGTGTATTATGTGTGTTGCTATACCTTTTGTGCTGGTAACTATCGCTCCTAGGTTTATACCTGCAGCTGAAGTTAACCTATTCTTTTTATTAGAGACAATTATTGGGCCTATCTGGGTATGGTTAATTATTAAAGAACAACCAACTCTTGAAACTATACAAGGTGGTGTAGTTATTATCTCTGCTATTGCAATCCACTCATTTATTAAATTGAAAAATTCATAGATCTGTCACAATAAAGACTTGATTTACAAGTAGATCGCAAATGAGTACGGTCAATTTATGAATAAAGTTTTAAAGAATTCTTGGGCATTGTTTTTAGGTATGGGCTTCTTAATGATGGCTTACGGTTTTCAAGGTTCGTTACTTGGGGTTAGAGCTGTACAGGAAGAATTTAGTTTAACCTCAACCGGCTTTATGATGTCTGGGTATTTTGTTGGATATTTTTTTGGTGCAGCTACAATTCCAGGACTCATATCTAGAGTTGGACATATTAGAGTTTTTGCTGCTTTTGCCTCTTTAGCATCATTAGTTATTCTAGTTCACTCAGTTTTTATTGATCCCTTAGTCTGGTTCGTCTTAAGAGTTCTAACCGGAATAAGTATGGTTTGCATTTATACTGTAGCTGAAAGTTGGTTAAATGATAGATCAAGCAATAAAAACCGAGGAAGTGTTTTATCTATCTACATGGTTATACTATATGGAGCAATGGGGATAGGGATGTTTTTACTTAACTTTAGTAGCCCAAAAAACTTTCAGCCTTTTATACTTGTTTCAATTATTACATCTGTTGCACTTATTCCAATTTTATTAACTAAGAAAAAACCACCCACATTTAAAAAAATTAAAGCAATGAGTCTAAGAGAGGTTTATAATGCATCACCATTTGGAATGGTAAGTTCTCTTTTTTATGGAACAATACAGTCAGCATTATTTACATTGCTAGCTGTTTATGCTGCATCAATGAATTTTACTATATTTGAAATATCACTTGTAACTTTTATGTTAGCAGTTTCTGGAGCTATCTCTCAATTTCCTATTGGAAAACTATCTGATATATATGACAGAAGAAAAGTAATTGTTTTTTCAACTTTTGCAGCTTCTACATTCGCAATCTTAACTCTTTTAGCTTCAAGACAAATATATCTTCCTGGTGAACTTGCTACGAGTAAAACTTGGTTTTATATTTTTTTAATTTTGTTTTCTTTTTGCAGTTTACCTATGTTTTCATTAATACTCGCTCATACAAATGATTATATTCCTAAAGAAAAATTTGTGGCAGCTGGAGCTGGTTTACAATTTACTTTTGGACTAGGTGCAATGAGTGGTCCTTTTCTTTGTTCAATTTTTATGAATATTGTAGGCTCAAATGGTTTTTTTATATTTCTATTTTTCTTTCATGCTATAATTGGATTGTTTGGAATTCATAGAATGAAAGTAAGAAAAACTGTAGACAACCCTGACTCTCAATTTGTAGCAATGCCTCAAACTATTACTCCTGCTGGGATTGAGTTAAATCCAACAACGGAACCTATAGAAGAGCCAGAAAAAACAGAAGAAAATTTTTACAAAACATAGTAAAAATAATTTATTATCGCTCATAGGTTGAACCCAATCTAGTCAGTGAACAATTTAAATAAATAAAATATCTATTGAAAAAAAGTTCATTCTCTTGTGAAATAAGATATTATTAAAATGCCTAAAAAAAAAATAAAAATTAATAAAAACAAAAATAGGTTATCCAAAATAACAAATTTTACAACAAAATCTCTTAGTAATGTTTTGTCTAATTACAAAAAAAATAAAGAGTTAGAAAAAATTAAAACTATAAAACTTAAAAAACTTGAAGATAAAAATTCAATTTCAAAAGAAAAAAAGGATCTTAAAATTTGGGAAGATCGATTATCTAAAGAAAGTAACAAGATTAAGTTAGATGATGACGAATTAAGAATTAAAGAAAAGGAGTTAAAGTTAAAAGATGAAAAACTAAGGACTGAGAGTGAGAGATTAATTAAAAAGGATGAAGAATTAATACAAATCTCAATGGAACTAAGAAATAAAGAAAAAGAATTAAAATTAAAAGAAGAAGGGCAGAATCGAAGAAGCATAGATCTAAAAATTAGAGAAGATGAGCAAAAACAAAAAGATTTAAAAGAACTAAAACGAAAAAGAAAAGAATTAAATTTATTAAAATTAGAAGAGGAAAGGCAAAAAAGACTTGAGTATATTAGAATAAAAGAATGGGAAGAAAAATTTGACATTGAAAAAAAAGCAAAAGAACAAGAAGAAATTAGAAGAGAACAAAGATTTAAACAAAAAGAATTAGAAAAAATAGAAAAATTTGAAGAATTAGAAGAATTAGAAGATCAATCAATTGACTTAAATTTAGAATTAAAAGACTTAGACATTAATAAATCAATAAAAAACTAAATGTGCTTAATTAATTAGCATCAAGAACCGCATGCAAAAACTGTTTTGTTCTTTCATTTTGTGGATCACCAAATAATTGTTCTGGTGGACCTTGTTCAAAAATTTTACCTTCGTTAAAAAAACATACTCTATCTGATATTTCTCTTGCGAAACCCATTTGATGAGTTACCATTATCATTGTTAGGTTATGTTCTTTATTTAGTGACCTAATTACATTTAACACTTCACCTACAACTTCAGGGTCTAATGCAGATGTAATCTCATCTAAAAGCATGACCTTTGGTCTCATAGCCAAAGCTCTAGCTATCGCAACACGCTGTTGTTGTCCCCCTGATAGTCTTGATGGATGTTCGTTTTTTTTATCAGTAAGACCAACTAGCTCTAATAAGTCTAGTGCTCTTTCTTCAGCTTCTTTTTTCTTCATGCCAAGAACTTCTATTGGTGCTTCTATACAATTTTGAAGAGCTGTCATATGTGGAAAAAGGTTAAATTGTTGAAATACCATTCCAATTTTTGATCTTCTTTTTCTTAAATACTTTTCACTGGATAACACTAGTTTGTCTTTGTCTTGCATGTGAGTTAGTGGTTCACCATCTAAATAGATTATACCTTGGTTAATTTTTTCTAAGGTCATTAAAACTCTTAAAACAGTAGTTTTGCCTGATCCTGAGGGACCAATAATTGAAACCATTTCATTTTTTTTAATTTCTAAATTAAGCTTATCTAAAACAACAAGATCACCATATTGTTTGGTAACATCAGAAAATTTTACTAAAATATTATCAGAATTATTTTTATTATTCATTTAATGTTTTACCTTTCCTTGCGCTTTATTTACTGACTTTTCTAATTTTCTTATACCCATCGCAGCCGGTACTGATAGAATTAAAAAAATAACTCCAACTATAGTATATGGCTCTAAATAACGATAGTGATAACCTCCCACTGCTGTTGCTGCATGAAATAATTCTGCAACACCGATCGTAGATAATAGAGGTGTATCTTTAAAGATTCCTACTAAATAATTTCCCATTCCTGGAATTGCTATTGGAAAAGCTTGAGGTAAAACTATTCTTCTATATGTATAAAATGTTGTAAAATTTAAAGCTCTACATGCTTCCCATTGGGTTTTTGGCACTCCTTCTAATGCTCCTCTATATACTTCTGATAAGTATGTTCCAAAATGTAGTCCAATTGTAATCATTCCACAAACCCAAGCTGATAAAGTAATACCAAATTGAGGTAGTACGAAATAAACAAAAAATAATTGGATTAGTAATGGAGTTGATCTAATAAATTCAACAATTTCTCTATTAATTATGTTTATTATTTTAAATCGTGTTCTTTGACCTAATAAAAACAATAGTCCTACAATTGTAGCTATGATATAGCCGATACCAGCTGCCATTATAGTATTTAATGTTGCCAATAACATTTGTGGTAATATCTCTATCGCAAAATCCCATCTCCATTCTGCATTCATGTTAAACTTTACCTTTCCCTACTTTTTTAGCCGCTAAAACTTCTAACCATCGCAAGAAAGGAACTAAAAAAAACCTAGAAATAATATAGTAAATCAAAAGTGCTGTACCAAAACATTGAGCCGATAACCATGTAATCGCATTAATTTGTTTTGCTTCAAATGTTAAATCAACAACTGTTACAAGCGCAACTAATGCTGTCGCTTTTAAAAGCTCTACAGTTAAGTTTGCTGCTGGTGGTAATATTATTGGGAATATCTGTGGTATGATTATTTTTCTCATTCTTTTAGCTGGTGTGAAGTTAAGTGCAAAAGCTCCTTCCCATTGTCCTTTTGGAACTGCCAAAATTCCACCTCTAACAATTTCTGCTCCATAAGCACCAAAATTCATACCTATAGCAACAACCCCTGCTGTGAATGCTTCAAGTGAAATACCAAAAAAAGGTAGTACATAATAAAACCAAAATAATTGGACTAATAAAGATGTTCCTCTAAAAAACTCTATATAAACAGTTGCAGTGCCTTGAATAATTGGGTTTTTTGATAATCTCATTAATCCAAAAATTATTGAAATAATTACATATAGAATAGTCGAACAAATCAACACTTTAACTGTAGTGACTGTCCCAAATAACATTGTTGGTCCATGTTCAGATAAAAATGCTAAATAAGACAATTTAAGATACCTATAGTTAAATTTAAAAAAAAAATCAGGCGACTTTTAACATCGCCTGATTAAATCAATCTATTATTATTTTTACTTAGTTGAACAAGCCCACTCAGTACTCATTGATGGAGGAGGAAGTTGAGCTTTATCATAGCCGTACTCACCTGCTCTTTTCAACATTTTTGCTGGATTAGCCATAACTTTAGCTAAAGCTTTATTGAAGCTATCTCTAAATTCAACATCAGTTTTTCTAAAACCAATACCAACTACGTTCAAAGTTTCTTTAGGCATTAACTTTGGGTCAGTTACTTCAAACTTACCATCAGTTTTTGCTTCATGCTCTTTGGCACCAAAGAATGTTTGCACAGCAACGTCGGCTCTTCCTGCTTTCATTGCAGCAAGAATTCCTACTTCACCTTCAACTAACATCATTTGACTTTCTGGAACACCATATTTTTTAGCAGCTTCAACTGTATTGAAACCGGCACCTGTAACAAGTTTTGCACCAGTTCTGATTACGTCTGCATAATTATTGATACCCTTAGGGTTTCCTTTTGGAACTAACATAGCGTCACCAAATACACCAATCGGGTCAGAAAAGTTCATATTTTCACATCTGCTTTTAAGTATATACATACCACCAGTAACCATGTCAGATCTATCAGCATTAATTCCTGGAATTAGTCCTGACCATTCAAAAACTTTTGTTTCATGTTCAGTAATTCCCATTTCCTCAAGAACTGTTAAAGCAATCATATTAACAAATCCTAAAGCTTCACCATTGTCTCCAGCATAAGCCCATGGTACAGCAGTACCAAAACCAAGTCTTAATTTGTGTCCGTCCTTTAATCTTTCAGTCAATGTAGCTGCACTAACCGCTGAAATACTAAAAAGAATTACAAGAAAAACTCCAATTGATTTAAAAAATCTAGTCATATTTTTTCCTCTTGTTAAGTTTATTTAAATAATTAAAACAAAATTACACTAGTTTGTATAGTGTGAAATATTCAATCTAAGGTTGATATTGATAAAAACTTTATTGATTAGTTTCTATTTTATTGCCAACTTCTATTTTTCCATCATTCAAAGCAGTTAAATAAATTCCCATTTCGAAGTGATTATAAGTTTTTTTTAATGATTGGAGCAAATCATAAGAATTATCATCTGTTTTTGGTTTTAAATTAATTGCTACACACCTTGGTATGTTTTTTTCAACTTTAAAAGAAACTCCATTAATCTTAATAATTTTGCCAATCCATTCACGTTCTTTCCAAGGTTCGATATCATCTATACATATATTTCCTCTAAATATTGATGCTTCTATCTTCTTATCAATTTTTTTTTGAAAATCATTGATACTTTGAATATTTAAAAGTGAAACTGAATTAACAAAGTCTACTTTTTTTGAAATAGAAGTATCAAAAAAAGGAAGCTCTTTATTATTCATTAAAACTATTGGTTGTTTTAAAGAATCCTCTAATTCTGTAATTTTATTTGAAAGTGCTTGTCTTTCACTTAATTGATTTATATCGATAGTCAAAATTTCTTTATTTTTTAAAGTAAATGTAAGTTTTTCATTTTTAAACATGAAATTATATTTATTTAAAGCTGGAGAGTTCTTAAGTGTTAAAACTTTATTCCACTTACCTTTTCTTTCATCTGGACTTTTTTCAAATAATTTGACCTGCTCTAAGTCTAAATCTTTAGCAAATGCAAATATTCTATCTCCAGTAATTCCAATATTCTTTTTTATTTCACACTTTTTTATTGTTTGAAATGATACAGATTTAACTGGACAGTAATTTATTGAAGAAATTGTTGCACTCATATAAAGTTTTAAAATAATATGTCTAATCTTTCTGCAAATCAACTTAAACAATATAAAGATGAAGGATTTGTCTCTCCAATAGATATTTTTTCAAAAGATAGAGCTAATTCAATTAGAAAAGAAATAGAACTGATTGAAAAAAAAATACCTGGGGAATTGAATAAATCAGGTCGATATAATTCTCATCTTATTTCTCCATTATTAGATGAGGTAACACATGACTTTAAAATTTTAGAAGCTGTCCAAAGTATTATTGGTAAAAATATACTTGTTTGTGGAACAACACTTTTTATTAAAAATCCAAATGAGAAAGGCTTTGTTAGTTATCACCAAGATGCAAAATATATAGGTCTAAAACCATATAATTGGGTAACAGCTTGGGTAGCCATAACAGATTCTAACGAACATAACGGATGTATGAGAATGTGGGCTGGCTCTCATAAAGAAGATCTTAAAGAACACGATCAAATGTTTAATGAAGGTAATTTGTTAACTAGAGGTCAAACAGTAAATAATGTGCCTATTGATAAAACCACACCATTAATTTTAAAAGCAGGTCAAATGTCATTACATCATCCAACAGTTGTTCATGGTTCCGATTTAAACAAAAGTAATGACAGAAGAATAGGTTTTGTAATTCAAAGCTATATTGGAACTAATGTTAAGCAAATGCTTGGTAAAAACAGTGTTCAATTAGCAAAAGGTATTGATGAATTCAAATATCATGAAACAATAGGCAGACCTAAATCACTTATGGATAAAAATGATTTAAAGATTAAAAAGCAAGAAAATGAAAATCTTCAGAAAATTTTTTATGCAGGATCACAGCAACAAGGAGAATATTAAGCATACTGACCAGCAACAAAACCAGATGACCAGGCCCATTGAAAATTATAACCACCTAAGTGACCAGTAACATCAACTACTTCTCCGACAAAAAATAAACCTGGATTTTTTTTTGACATCATTGTTTTTGAAGAAATTTCATTGGTGTCTACTCCTCCTAAAGTAACCTCTGCTGTTCTGTAACCTTCAGATCCTATTGGATTAACAATCCAACTATTAATAGAGTCACTTAATTGTTTTAATAGTTTATGAGATAGCTCTGATATATTTCCACTTATATTGTTTTCCTTGCAAATTTTAGAGGCTAGTCTTTTAGGAAGAATTTCAGTAATTATATTGTTGATATCTTGTTTAGGGTTTAATTTTTTTTCATTTTCTAAAAATTTAAAAATATCTAATTTTGGGGAAAGATTAATCTTAATGTTGTCACCTAATTTCCAGTAAGAAGAGATTTGTAATATTGAAGGTCCACTTAACCCTCTATGTGTAAACAACATTCCTTCTTGAAAAAAAGTCTTATTAAAGAAAACCATTGCTTCTAAAGATAAACCACTAAGTTCTTTACACATTTCAAGTATTTTTTCATTAAAAGTTAAAGGTACTAATGCTGGTAACGTCTCAACAATATTCATATTAAATTTCTTTGCCAAATCATAACCAAATTTACTAGCTCCGATTTTAGGAACTGAAAGCCCTCCAGTTGCAATAATTAATGAGTTACAAAAATACTTATCATCACCAATGACAATAAAATATTGATTATCTTGCTTGTCAACTTCAGTAATGATCATTTCTTTCAAGATGTTAACATTCGCTATTTTGCACTCTAAAAGAAGCATATCTACAATTTGTTGTGCACTATGATCACAAAAAAGCTGACCTAACTTTTTTTCATGATATTTAATATTATGTTTTTTTATTAAATTGATAAAATCATTTTGTGTATATTGGCTTAAGGCAGATATTATAAATTTCGGATTATTTGAAATAAATTTACTTGGATGAGTGTTAATATTTGTAAAATTACACCTGCCTCCACCAGAAATACGAATTTTCTCACCTATCTTTTTTGCATGATCAACTAGAAGTACTTTTCTTCCTCTTTTTCCAGCTTCAATAGCACTCATCATACCAGCAGCTCCTGCTCCTACTATAATAACATCATATTTTTCTGTCATAAATTAATTATAAGCTTTGTATAATAATTAAATAACATCAATCATATCCATTAATCTCGATTTTGTTAGTGATTACTCCACTAGGATTTGTTGGTAGTTTCACCGTTTTAATTACAGCCATAATTATTGTTTTGGAAAATAATCTTTTAGTTCACCTTCGCGATAAACATCTGCCGTACAGCAGTGAAGTCCCCCACCAAATGCATAAGCATCTCTCATGTCTACTGGCACTACTTCCATTCCTAATTTATCTAATTGTTCAGCTTGATATACTTCACTTTTTTCTACACAAACAGTTTTGGGATCTAACACTAGAACATTCATAGATAGCCAAGTAGATGAATAACATAATGGAGGTGGTTCATTGTGTGCAGGTTGAGCTGAATCTATTATTTCCCATCCATTATTTTCAAAAAGTTTTCTCTGTTCTTTTGGAAGTTTTCTTTGAGGATTGTTAATGATTAATCCCTCTTTGATTGGTGTAAATGTTGCATCAATATGAATTGGGTAAGGATCACCTGGAAAATTAACCGCATGAACTCTATGATCTTTGTAGTGTCTTTTAAGCCAATCAATTCCTTTTAAGTTCGTTGTGAAACCATGTTGAACAACTAAGTCTTTTCCAAACCTTAAAACATCTGCAGCATCAAATAAAGGCTCTTCTTCAGTTGTTACAAAAAACTTATCTTCTGTCCACTCTAATCTTTTTTGAATTCCGATCTTGTCTGATAAATAATCTTTTCTATAGTCTGCATCAGTCAATCTAGGCTTTGGTGCAGACTCATGTCTCATATTTGGATCTTCATTATAATATTTTTTTAACAATGGTCTGTAACATAAATATTCAAACCATCTACATCTGTAACTCATTGTAGCTTCTAAAATTTCTTTACCAACAGTTAGCAACACATCTCTTGGTGGCATACATCCAAACATTGTATCTGCTTCCCAATCTGGTGTTGAAGTTTTTTGATTAAAATTTATTGGGTCGGGTCTATCTACTTTAATTTCTCTTTTTATTAACATGTTGGAGAAATCATCAAGTAATTGGTTTGCTTTATCAATTGTATCTATTGTTCTGGGTCCAAATTGGCCACGCATATCAGAGTCCTCTGGAACCTTTGCGTCCAATGCTGGTTCTGGTGCTGGTATACATGTACCATCTGCCTTACCAACAATAACATGTTTTAAAGGATCCCACTCATTCCAGCTATTAACTATAGTTTTTTTTTCGCTCATATTTTATGATTTAATAATATTGTGTTCTGGCCCAAAAGGAAACTTAGTTATATTTTCTGCACTGTTTTTCCCTATAACTAAAATATCATGCTCTCTATATCCCCCTGCACCTGGGGTTCCTTCAGGTATCATGATCATTGGCTCCATAGATACAACCATATTTTCCTCTAATACAGTGTCAATATCTTCACGTAATTCAAGTCCTGCTTCTCTTCCATAAAAGTGTGACAATACTCCAAATGAGTGGCCATAACCAAATGTTCTGTAATGAAGGTAACCAAGTTCAGCAAATAATTCATTTAATTCATGACAAATATCTGAGCATTTCACTCCTGGTTTTATTAATTCCAAACCTCTTTTATGAACTTTAATATTTGCTTCCCATGCTTTTAATGATGCGTCATCAATTTTATCTACAAAAAGAGTTCTCTCTAATGCTGTATAATATCCTGAAATCATAGGGAAAGTATTTAAAGAAAGAATATCACCTGAGACAAGTTTTCTAGATGTTTTAGGATTGTGAGCCCCATCTGTGTTTATTCCTGACTGGAACCAAACCCAGGTATCCATATATTCAGCATTAGGATAAGTTTTTGCAATTTCTCTTTCCATTTTATCTCTACTAGCTATTGCAATTTCAAGTTCACTTTCACCTACTTTAATATTTTTTACTATTTCTTCACCACCAATATCTGCAATTCTTGAACCATTTTTAATAATTTCTATTTCTTCTGCAGACTTAATCATTCTAGTTTGCATTAAATCTTTTGAAACATCACTAAATACTGAAAAAGTAAAAATAGAAGATAATTTTTCTTTAATATCTATTGTTACATGATCATTTTCGATACCAATATTTTTTGGTGGTTCTTCCCTACCTATAATTGATACTACTGCTTTTAAAAAATTATCACGTTTCCAATCGGTAAAAATTACATTATCACAATGAGATCTTCTCCATGGTTGACCAGCATCTATATTTGCCGAGATTGTCGAAATTTTATTTGTAGTTACAACACATCCATAAGGTCTACCAAATGAACAATAAATAAAGCCAGTATAATAAGCAATGTTATGCATGGAAGTTAAAATAATCATATCTAAATTATTTTTACTCATTATTGTTCTTAGATTTTTTAATCTTCTTTGATATTCCTTGTCAGTAAAAGGAAGATTTACCTTATTACCATTTTTTAATGTAAAAAAATCTGGTCTTTCCATTATGATTAGTTTAATGCAATAAATCTTCTATTCGTCTTAATTGTAAGACTATAATAAATAATAGACATAAAAAGAAAAAAACCACCAATAATAGTATTAGCAGAAGGTACTTCATTAATTCCAAATAAAGGTAACCAAACCCAAAAAATACCCCCAATGACCTCAGTAAGTGAAAGTAAAGTTAGCTCAGCAGCTGGTATAGCCTTTGATCCTATTGAATATAAAATCAAACCTAAACAAACTAGTACTCCATGAAGTGAAAACATCGCTCCATTATAGCTAGTTGAAAGTATAGTAGACTCATTTATTGCAATAAATATTAATGCAACAATTACACAAAATAAACCAGCTATTGCTACTGTTGTAAATTTTGGTGTTTCTTTTCTCCATCTTAATGATACAGAAAATATTGAAAAACCAATTGATGAAGTCATACCAAAAATTAAACCTATCAATGAATTTTTTTCTGTATTACCTAGGGCAATTATTATGATCCCAATAGTTGCAATTCCAATGGCTATCCAAACATTGAAAGATATTCTTTCTTTTAGAAATAAAAAACCTAATAGTGCTGTAAAAAAAGGCATTGCAGCAAGGCAAAGTAAAGTTACGGCAGCTGAAGTATTCGTAATAGAGTATATAAATGTAATCATTGCTACACCTAAGCCACAACCTCCAATAAGACCTGAGACACCAACTTTTAAATAATTTTTAAGAAAATTTTTTCCTTCTTCAAAATATAAATATAAATTAAGGACAATAAAAATTGTTAGTCCCCTTGCAAATATGTATTGCCATGGCACCGAACCCGGTTGGTCCATATAACGAACTACTAATGGTCCAAAAGACCATAATAACCCCGCAAAAAGTACTACTGGAATTGCTATTTTTTCATCTTTTAACTCAAACATAGGTCGATATTTACTGGTTATTTTTTTATTCTACAATAAAAATGAGTTCTACTAAAAGATCATATTAGGTCCAACTGGAGAATAACACTCGATTAAATCTCCTTTTTTAAAGTTTGTCTGCCCATCTTTGAATAGGCCCCAAACATTGGACTCTACAAATGACTTGACTCTAAAAGACTCCTGGCCTTTTAAAACTTCAATTTCTAATATTCCCTCATTAGTTGAAGTCAGTTTAGCTTTTAAAAATCTGGTAAGGTTATTTTTCTTAGAAAAATTATTTTTTAATTTAGCTTTAAATGGTTTTTCTTTTTCAACACCAAGAATATTTAGAAGATAAGGGTACACAAAAAATCTGAAACAGGCTGAAGAGGAAATAGGATTTCCTGGTAAACCAAATATTGCTTTTTCTCTCTTTTTTAATTTAGAAAATAAAATTGGTTTTCCAGGTCTAATAGAAACTCCTTTAAAAAAATTTGAAAGATTGAATCTTTTAACTACAGAAGGCACAAAATCATATTTTCCAGCAGATACAGCCCCAGATGTAATTATAATATCAATTTTGGATTTGATATTTTTATGAATTTGTTTTTCAAAAAATTTTTCATCTTTATCTCTTAAGATCCCTCCGTCTATGAAGTTAAATAAAAAATTTGTAGATAAAGATTTTATATAATGACTGTTCGAGTTTCTAACTTTCCAATTAGCAATATTTTTATTATTGGAAATCTCATTTCCAGTTGAAAAAAATAAAATATTAGGCTTCTTTTTGACCTTAATATTAGTGATACCTAATGTTTTAAAAGCCAAGATATGAGAGGGTTGAATTATAGTGCCTTTTTTAATTACCAAATCTTTTTTTTTATAATCAGATCCAGCATACCTAATGTGTTGATTACTTTTTATTTTTTCATTAATTAAGATATGTTTTTTATCATTATTGAAAATAATTTTTTCTATTGGAATGATGGTATCAAAAAATTTAGGTATAAGTGCGCCTGTCATTACTTCAACGGCTTCGAACTTATTTATTTTTTTTAATGAAGGACTATCTCCAGCAGATAAGGTTTTTAAAATTTTGAAGCTTTGTGAGTTTTTTTTATTTAACTTAATTGTTTCTTTGGAATTAATGGCAAAACCATCAAATGCAGCATTGGTTCCCGCTGGATAATTTGCATTTGAATAAATATCTAATGTATTAATCCTATTTAATGACTTTGATGAGTTTATAATTTCATCCTTAATTTTTATCTTTGATTTTATTAAAATATTCTTAGCCTGTTTATAATTAATCATTTTAATTTTTTTTTAGTATTTTTTTGGCTTCTTCTAAATCTTCCTTAGTATTTATATTGAAAAAAGGATCAAATTTTTTAACATCTATATCAATTGTTTTTACTCCTATTTTATTTGCCCATTCTTCTACTTTTCTAAAATTATTATTAATCAAATCATCTTCTAGTGTTTTAAGCAATTCTAGTGACCACAAACCAAAAATATTATGTCTTTTATTGTTTGATTTTACAAAATATAACAAACTTTCATTTGATATAATTCTTTTTTTATATTCATCAATAATTGATGTTTCAAAAAAAGGTGTGTCTGAAGGAAATGTTGCAATCCACTGATACGATTTTTGATTTTCTTTAACCCATTTCATTGCACTTAAAACCCCAGCTAACGGTCCAAAGTCATCAAAACAATCAGGAATTATTGTTACATTTTTTATTTTTTTTGTATCTAAACTGTGACTTGAGACAATAAGTATCTCTTCATACTTATTACTAATTTTTGATAAAACGTGTTCTAACAATGTTTTATCCCCTAGTTTTGTCTGGTTTTTATCTTCACCAAATCTTTTTGATTTTCCACCCGCTAGCACAACAGCTAAAATATTGTTATCTTCCATAAATCAAAATATAAAACATTAATCTCTTAATTAAAGAATTATAATGGACTTAAAAATTTTAGAAATTGCATCAAATACTGAAAACCACAAGGTGGTTAAAAATCATACACACCAATCAAAGAACAAAAACCCTTTATGTGGTGATGAAATGGAAATTAGCTTAATAGTTAAAAACAATATAATTGAGGATATAGGGTACCAGTGCAAATCATGTATTTATTGCCAAGCTTCAGTAAGTTTACTCTCAAGGTGGGTTATACAAGCACCAATAGAAAAAATTTCTGATTTTGTCTCAAAAGCTGAGTTTTTCTTTGATGAAAATTTTGATCAATTAAAAAAAGTTAATATAAAAGATCTGAAAGATTTTAAAAAAATAATGAACCCAGAAAATATTTCAAGAAAAGAATGTTTATTGCTTCCTTTTAAAACTCTTTCAAAAGCCCTAAAGCTTTAAACTAACAATAACATTAAAGATAAAAATATATGATAAATACAATAAAAGAAAATTTTAATAGAGCTTTATTTGCTTTAATATTTTCAATAATTACGATTGGTACTCTTTCATTTTTAAGTTTTGAAACTCCTTATGGATTATTTTTAGCTGGATCATTTGGTTCTTCTATGGTTTTACTTTTTGGATATCCTGAAAGTCCTTTTGCTCAACCCAAAAATGTTTTCTTCGGACACTTAGTAACATCTGCAGTTGGTGTATTAATTTTAATGTTTCTGCCAGTGGATCAGTTTTTACAAATAGCTATTGCCGTAGGTCTTGGTATTTTTGTAATGATACTACTTGGTGTAACCCACCCACCAGCAGGAGGAAATCCTATTGTTATAATACTTGGTGCAGTTTCTTATGATTTTTTATTAAACCCAATTATTTTTGGCTCAATAATAATAATTGTTTATGCAATTATTCTAAATCGTTTCATTTTAAAGAAAAACTACCCAAGTAATTGGAAAAGTTAATCTTTTCCTTGTTTCAAATTTAGCCAGTTTAAATATACTGGCTAAATGAATTCTAATTATAAAGTCATAAAATTTAGATCTAATAATTCAAAAGAAGTTAATGATCAAATATCCATTGAAGAACCACTGGAAATGATACTCAAATATAAGAATAAAGAAAATTGGATAGAAAATACTATATCCATTACCATGAGAACACCTGGGGATGATGATGATTTAGTTACTGGCTTTCTTTTTAATGAAAGAGTAATTGAAAAAATTAGTCATATAGAAAATATTGAAGCTAGTGGTGAACCTGTTGGGCAATATAAATTACAAAATAAAATTATCATTACTGTAAACAATTCAGAGAATATAGACATTGATAAAATTAAAAGAAATTTTTTGACTAATTCTTCATGTGGTGTGTGTGGAAAAACATCTCTTGAATCTTTAGAAATTATTAAGAAAGATAAAATATTAAAATCAATTCCTAAAATACATCATGAGATTATAATGAAATCACCAGATATATTAAGACAAAACCAATCTGAATTTTCAAAGACTGGTGGAATTCATGCTAGTGGGTTGTTAAAAGCTAATGGAGAAATTATTGCTGTAAAAGAAGATGTGGGCCGACATAATGCATTAGACAAACTAATTGGATTCGTTTTAAAAAAAAATTTGCTTGATAATAGTTCTCAATTTCTAACCTGCTCAGGAAGGCTTAATTTTGATTTAGTCCAAAAAGCTCTTATGGCTAATATTGGTGTTTTGATTGGTGTGGGTGCGCCAACCAGTCTCGCTATAGATTTGGCTAATAAGTTTAATATGACGTTAGTTGGTTTTGTAAAAAAAGATAGTTTTAATATTTATAGTAATAATGAGAGAATTATAATAAAAAATTAAAGATTTTAATAGGGTATATTGTGTCAAAAAATATAAGTAATCTATCGGGTAGGATTGGTCTCAAAAAAAATCTATTTGAAAAGATTTCTGAGAGATCTTTAAATTCGAAAGACTCTAGTGGTATCAAAGAAATAGCTAATGAATACCACATGGGTGTATCCACTATTCATGGTGCTGAGAGTTTTTATGAATTTTTAAGACCGGCCCATAGAGCAAAAAAAGCTTTTGTTTGTAATGGAAGTGCCTGCATGTGTTCTGGAACACAGGAACCTTTGAAGAAAAAATTAAAAGAAAAACTAGGTGATGATAAAGTTGGTGAAATGTTCTGCCTTGGCCACTGTTACGAAAACAAAGCTTTTCATTATGATGGTGAGAACTATGCAGGGAATGATATTGATAAAATTGATGAAATAATTAAAGGAGATAAAATAGAACAGGAAAAATTTTTCTCAAAAAGTTTTGCTTCAACAAGTTTTTTAATGGATGATAAACTTTCAAACTTAGATCAATTTAAAGATGTTTTAAATAAATTTATAAATACAGATAAACAAGAAATTATAAAGTCACTTTTAGATTCAAACCTAACAGGCAGAGGTGGTGCCGGTTTTCCTGCGGGAATGAAATGGGATTTTTGTGGAAAAGCAAAATCAGAAAAAAAATATGTAATTTGTAATGCTGATGAAGGTGACTCAGGAGCTTTCTCTGATAGATATTTATTAGAAGATCAACCACTTAAAGTTTTATTTGGAATGATTATTTGTGGATATGTTATTGGAAGTGATGAAGGTGTTTTATATATAAGAGGTGAATATCCAAAATCTATTGAAGCAATAAATGGATGTATTAATTCTTTAAAAAAAGAAGGGTTATTAGGTAAAAATATTCTTGGAACAAATTTTTCTTTTGATTTAAATATTTGTATTGGACAAGGAGCATACATATGTGGAGAAGAAACCGCTTTAATTGCATCAATTGAAGGACGAAGAGCTGAAGTAGATGTTAGACCTCCCTTTCCTGTTACTGAAGGACTTTATAAAAAACCAACAGTTGTTAATAATGTTGAAACTTTAGCTGCGGCTACTGGTATACTTATTAATGGAGCTGATAAATTTTCAGCAATTGGAAATAAAAAATCTGCAGGTACAAAATTAGTTTGTTTTGATAGTTTTTTTAATAATCCAGGTGTTTATGAAGTTGAAATGGGAACACCTATGAAAAAAGTTTTAAATGATATTGGTGGTGGTTTTAAAGAACCTGTTAAAGCATTACAAATTGGAGGACCATTAGGTGGAGTTATTCCAATTGAAGAAGCTGAAAAATTAAATCTAGATTTTCAAGAATTTACTGCTGCTGGTTTCATGCTAGGCCACGCAAGTATAGTAAGTATTCCAAAAGATTTTCCAATGGTGGAATATATTCATCATTTATTTGAATTCACAGCTGAAGAATCATGTGGAAAATGCTTTCCAGGTAGACTTGGTTCTTACAGAGGTAAGGAAATGTTTGATCAAGCTAAAAATAAAACTGCTAAAATTCCATTAAAGCTATTAAATGAGTTGCTAATAACAATGAAAAAAGGCTGTTTATGTGCTTTATGTGGTGCAATACCTACTCCTATCATGAATATATTAAAATATTTTGGTGATGAAATGAAGGATGATATGGTGAAAGATAATTAATGAGCTCAGAAAAAAGAAAAATTGCATATATAGATGGTAAGCCATATGAAATTGGTCCTAACCATACTTCTGTTTTAAAATTTGTAGAAAGCTATCTTGGTGAAAAAAAGGTTCCTGCTTTATGTAACGATCCAAACCTAGCACCTTATGGAGCTTGTAGAGTTTGTTCGGTTGAGGTTGCTTTAGTTAAAGATGGTCCGACTAAAGTTGTAGCCTCATGCCATACACCGGTTGGTGAAAACCAATATATTTTTACAAACAATGAAAATTTAACAGCTTTAAGAAAAAATATTGTTGAACTAGTTTTAACTGACCATCCAATGGAATGTGGGACTTGTGAAGTAAATAATAACTGTGAACTTCAAGATGTTGCTAACGATTTAGGTATATCAGGTCATAGATACAACGTACCGAAACAACACAAAGGTATTCCAAAAGATACTTCTCATGACTATATGAGAATGAATTTAGATAACTGCATTAATTGTGGAAGATGTGTTCGTGCTTGTGATGAAATTCAAGGTTCATTTGTTTTAACAATGAGTGGTAGAGGGTTTGACTCTAAAATTACAACAGATAATGATGCTTTATTTGGAGACTCGTCATGTGTGTCTTGTGGTGCTTGTGCTCACACTTGCCCGACAGATGCCATTTCAGATGTATTTCAGTCTAAGTCTGTCGCTGTTGATGAAAAAGTAAGAACTACTTGTTCTTACTGTGGAGTTGGTTGTAATTTAGAAGCATCAATTAAAGATAAAAAAGTTGTTGCAATATCTACACCTGAAAAATCTGAAGTTAACGCAGGTCATACTTGTATTAAAGGAAGGTATGCTTTTGGATTTTATGATCATCCTGACAGATTAAAAACTCCTTTGATTAAAAGAAATGGAAAATTTGAAGAAGCATCATGGGATGAGGCTTATGACTTCATTAAAAAAGAATTAAACAGAATTACAAAAGCTAATGGGCCAGATGCGGTTGCCGGTATTTCTTCAGCAAGATGTACTAATGAAGAAAATTATGTTTTCCAAAAAATGATTAGAGCAGCTATAGGAACTAATAATATTGATTGCTGTGCAAGAATTTGTCACTCACCTACTGCATGGGGTATGCAACAAACATTTGGTACTGGTGCAGCTACAAATTCTACAGAGGATATTTACCATGCAGATTTATTTATGGTTATAGGAGCAAATCCTACAAATGCTCACCCTGTTACTGGTGCTAAAATTAAGCAACAAGTAATGAAAGGTAAAAAACTAATTGTATTAGATCCTGTTACTACTGAGCTTGCGAAACTTGCTGATTATCATATTAAACTTAGACCAGGAACAAATGTAGCTATTTTAAATATGATGTTACATTTTATTATTAAATCTAAACTTTATGACAAAGACTTTGTTAGAGATAGAACAGAAGGATTTGATAATTTCATTAAAGAAATTGAAAGACAAGATGTTGATCATTTAGCAAAAGTTGCTGGTGTAGACAAACAACTTGTTAAAGAAGCTGCAATTGCTTATGCAACTGCAAAAAATTCGATGGAATTTCATGGTCTTGGAGTTACTGAACAAGAACAGGGTTCAAAAACTGTAATGTTAATTGCAGACCTTGCAATGATTACAGGAAATATTGGTAGAAAAGGTGTTGGAGTTAATCCTTTAAGAGGACAAAACAATGTACAGGGTGCTGCAGATATGGGCTGTCAACCTCATCAAGGTGCTGGATATTATGAGGTAGCTGATAAAAAAATTCAAAATTTTTACACAGAAAAATATGGTGTTGTTCATCCAACAAAAGCTGGTTTAAAAATTCCTGAAATGTTTGATGGTGCAATTAATAAAGAAGTTAAGGCTGTTTGGATTATTGGGGAAGATATTGTTCAAACAGACCCTAATAGTAAACATGTGATAGATGCAATGAATTCTTTGGAGTTATTAGTTGTACAAGAAATTTTTATGAGTGAGACTGCAAAGCTAGCAACAGTTGTATTACCTGGAACAACTTTCCTAGAGAAAGATGGAACTTTCACTAATACTGAGAGAAGAATTCAAAGAGTAAATGCAGCTGTGCCTCCTCTACCTGGTACAAAAACAGACGGAAACATTGTAACAGATATGATGCAAAAATTAGGTTTTGATCAGCCAACTTATGATGCTGACCAAGTTCTTGCAGAAATCGCTGATGTAGTTCCTTTCTTTAAAGGTGTAACAAGGGAAAGGCTTGGTAAGATGGGGTTACAGTGGCCTGTGCAAGAAGATGGAACTGATACACAAATATTACACCAAGAAACTTTTAAAATTGGAAAAGGAAGGCTTAAAAATTTTGACTGGAAAGAATCTACTGAAATTGCAACAAATAAAAAAGATTATCCATTAATTTTAACAACTAGTAGAGTTCTTCAACACTATAACGCTGCTACTATGACAAGGCGTACAAGTAATATAAATATAGTTTCCGAAGATTTACTTTTGGTTCATCCTAATGACGCTAAAAAAAGAGAATTAAATACTGGCGACATTGGTAGGCTTTACTCTGGTAGAGGTGAAGTGGCTTTAAAGGTAGAGGTTACTGACAAAGTTAAAGAGGGCATTGTTTTTACTACATTCCACTTTCCAGAACACATGGTTAACATGGTAACTGGTCATGGTAAAGATGAAGAAACTATGTGTGCTGAATACAAGGTCTCATCAGTAGAGGTTCAAAAAATATCAAACCAATTTAAAACAATAGTTGAACCTAAAGAAAATCAAGCAGAAGTTAGTTAACCTAGAATGACCATTGGTTGGCGTTTTGATAACACCTACTCAAAATTACCTAAATCTTTTCTTTCAGACACATCTCCTATTCCTGTAGAATCGCCTCAGTTAATAATTTTAAATGATAATTTAACAGAAGTATTAGGACTTAACTTTTCAGAATTGAATGAAAACGATTTATCAAAATTGCTTTCAGGAAATTTATTACCAGATGGATCAAAAGCTATTTCACAAGCATATGCTGGTCATCAATTTGGTAACTTTACAATTCTTGGTGATGGAAGAGCTGTACTAATTGGTGAGCATATTTCAAAAAAAAATGAAAGATTTGATATTCAATTTAAAGGTTCGGGAAAAACACCTTTCTCTAGAGGTGGTGATGGTAGAGCAGCTTTAGGTCCAATGCTGAGAGAATATATCATTAGTGAAGCAATGCATTCATTAAATATACCAACAACTAGAAGCTTAGCTGTAGTCAAAACTGGCGAGGAGATTATAAGAGAAAAAATATTAAAAGGGGCTGTGTTAACAAGAGTAGCAAGTAGTCATTTACGTGTTGGTACATTTCAATACATAGCATCAAGACAAAATGATGATGAATTAAATATCCTAGTTAAATACACTTTAGATAGACACTATCCAAATATTAAAAAATCAAAAAATCAAGCACTAGAATTGTTAAAAGTATTAGTAGAAAAACAAACTAATTTAGTAATTAGCTGGATGAGAGTCGGATTCATTCACGGTGTGATGAATACTGATAATATGACTATTTCAGGAGAAACAATTGATTATGGTCCGTGTGCATTTATGGATATTTATGACCCTAAAACTGTATTTAGCTCTATAGATCAACTCGGAAGATATGCATATTCTAACCAACCTGGTATTACTAAATGGAATTTGGCTAGATTTGCAGAATGTTTAATACCTCTAATTGATAAAAATAAAGATAAAGCAATTGAGATGGCAACTGAAGTAATAAATGACTTTGAAAAAAATTATGAAATAAAGTGGCTTAACATGATGAGAGATAAGCTTGGTTTATTTGGAGAGGACTCAAAAGATCAATCTTTAGTTTTAGATTTATTAAATTGGATGCATAAGAATAAAGCCGATTATACAAGTACTTTTTGTTTCTTAATGAATGAAAAAATTAAAGATAATAAAATTTATAAAGATCAAGGTTTTCTTGTATGGAAAAAAAGATGGCAAGAAAGATTGAAAATGCATAACAGTAGTCTTGAAAAATATCTCAAATTAATGAGAACAGTTAATCCACTTGTCATTCCAAGAAATCATATTGTGGAAGAAGCTTTAGCAGCTGCAAATGATAATAACTTTGTTCCTTTAAAAAAATTAAATAAAATTTTAAATAAACCTTATATAAATCAAAATGGTATAGAAAATTATCAGGGTACTACAAATACAAATTATAAAGATTATAAAACTTTTTGTGGCACTTAAATTAAGAAGAAAAAATTTTCCACTTATCAATTGGAGTTACAAGATGCTCTAAATTTTCTGAATTTTTTGCTACAATCATTATGTCAGCAGATACTGAAATTCTCTCATTATTTAAAACTCCTCTTTGAGTTCCGTGTAAAGTTTTAGAAGGAAAAATTACAATATCATCTTCTTTAGTATCAAATAAGATAGTTGGTGAATTTAAAACATTTCTAGATTTAATCAAATTTTTTTTTTGAACTGATAAAGAGTCTAAAAATCCTGGAATAAATTCATTATGTCTACTGTGGTCAAAAAATGATATTTTTGAGTCGTCTTTATTTTTTTTTAGATAATAAGCGAATGATAAGTGTGATTGTGCATGTCTATGGTTTGCTATATTTTCATTTTTTCTAGAAATAGTTGCCCATGATCTTTGAAAATATAAATCTAGTTGAGTATGATCAATAGAAAAATTTTCTAAATATTCTTTAATATTTTTTTCAATTTCTAAAAAAAGTTTATTAAATTCTTTATTTTCATGCAAAAATTCATGGCCTTGGGTATCCCCTGTCCACGCACTGTCATTAGTTTTATAATCATAGTTTTTACTATTATTTTCCATTTTTAAAATTTCATTCACCATATTATCTTTTTCAGCTTGAGGAATAGAGATGGTGGATTTATAAATAGATAATGGAAAAAAATTAAAAATTTTTTGCATACAAAATTCTACAAAACATACGGCTCAGGTCTAGCGTTATTTTCAAGAACTCTTTCTACTGCAAAATCACTTATATCAATAGTTTGATATGAACCAGTTGTAATTAACTCTGTTAAAGCTCTACCAATCCCTGGGGCTTGCATCAATCCTCTCCCAGTAAAACCTGATGCCATATAAACATTCTCATATTTTGGATGTTTTCCTACAACTGCATTGTTATCTAGCTTATTACAATCATAGTAACCAGCCCAACCTCCTGTCAATTTTAGTTCTTCAAAAGCAGGAATTCTTTGAGCTAGTGCAGGCCAAACTAATTCTTCAAAATCATTCCATGCCGGTTCTAAATCTGTAGCGTCAAATACTGAATTAGGAGAACCAGCTAAGTACTCTTTACCCTCTGGTCTCCAATAAACGCCTGTCGTTAAGTCGCCAGTCAAAGGCATTTCTGGAATATGCTTAGGGCATTTAACTCTAAACACTGTATGTTTTTGTGGTACTACTGGAATATCTTCTAGTAATTCCTTTGTCCAACAACCAGCTGCTGAAACTATAGTTTTAGCTTTTATTTCTGAGATACTTTTAACTTCACCTTTTATAAATTCTGCTCCAAGTTCAATGGCTTTACTTTTAAGCGCACTATGAAACATGAAAGGGTCTATCCAACCTTCACTTTTATTATCTGTAAAAGTTGCAGTTTCTATACCTTCGTTATTTATATATGGAAATATTTCGGATAATTTTGAGCCTTTAATATTTTTAGTTCCTGCTTCACATGCTTTATGATTTTCTAGGGCTTTGTATTGTTCTTCCGCATGTTCTGGTCCAAACATTAATAAATATCCATTTGGCACCATGCTTGCTGTAGGATTTGGATTCTTTTCAGTTTTTAATAATTCTGGTATTTGAAAGATAAACTCTCTTGCAAACTTACCTAGTAAAATATTTTCTTTTTGAAAAAACTGTCTTCTAAAACCACCGAGTGATAACGGGAAAGACGCATTTTTATAGGTTGGGTCCCTTTCAATAACTTTAACCTTTCTGCCTTCTTTAGATAAAAAATAAGCACTTGCAGCACCTATTATTCCACCACCAATTATTACAACATCATCCATAGTTAATTTAAAATAAGTAAACTTGTATTGAGCACTAATGCATAGAAACACCAAAGTAAATAGGGAATCATTAAGTAATAACTTAACATATTGACACGCCTAAATCTAATCATCAGGATTATTATTAAAATGATAAGAGCGATTAAAACAATTAGTGCTAAAAATATTTTATGAAAAACAAAAAAAACGATACTCCAGGTTGTATTAAAAATCAAATGAATAAAATAAACATAGACTGTATTCACATCTTTATTCTTACTATGCCAAAAAGACCAGATAGCTATTGTCATCATTAAATAAAGTGTTGTCCAAACTGGTGCAAAAACCCAACTTGGAGGATTATAAGTTGGCTTAATTAATAATGAATACCATGGCTCTTTAAAACCAATAGTTGCCATCCCACCAATTGCAGATGCTGAATATGTGACTAAAACAAATAATATAAAAGATAAAAATTTATTTTTAAGCATATTAGTACTATACATTAGTTCATGGAAGATAAAAAAGTTATTTGGATCACAGGAGCAAGTAGTGGTATCGGTAGAGCCCTAGCCATAAAGTTTGCCAATGAGGGATGGTCAGTTGCAGCATCAGCTAGACGTGAAAATTTACTTCAAGAATTGAATAAAATTAATGAAAATATTTACTCATTTCCATTGGATGTCACTAATATAGATCAATGCAAAACAGTTTTTAAAAGTATTGTTGGAAAGTTTAAGAATATTGAAATTTCTATATTTGGCACAGGAATACACGATCCAAAATCTGAAAAAGAATTTAATATAGAAAAAATAAGAAAAATTATGGAAGTCAATTATTTTGGAACTATGAACTCTATTAACTCAGTTTATAACTACTATAATAACAAAAAAAGTGGCCAAATATCTATTGTTTCTTCTGTTGCTGGCTATAGAGGGCTACCTGCTGCTGGAGCTTATTGTGCATCAAAATCTGCTTTAACAAGTTTTGCTGAAAGTCTTCATTTTGAAATGAAAAGAAAAAATGTAAGAGTTTCTATAGTAAGCCCAGGTTTCATCAAAACACCTATGACAGATCAAAATGATTTTTCAATGCCAATGATTAAGTCTCCAAAATTTGCTGCTGAACAAATTTATACAGGCTTGGTTAAGAAAAAAGGATTTGAAATTCACTTTCCTAAAGCTTTTACTTATATTATGAAGTTATTAAGTATACTTCCTAGTAGTGTTTATTTTAAGATTGTTGAAAAAGGTATGAAAAAAATAGATTACTAATCTTTTACAAACATAACAGTAAGTTCAGCAACTTTAATACCAAACTTTGTCATTGTAGCTCTATTGATTGCAACTCTCTCATCTTGCATGAAGATCCAGTCATCAAAAGTAATTTTCATTTCTTTACCTTTGACTGGTACCAATAAAACATATTCAAACTTAAATGCTGGCCCATATGAATAACCTTTGGCTTTACCAACAACATCTCCTGCTGTTCCTTCATAATTGTGTGCATCAATTTTATCTATTGTCCATTGTCTTGTTTGAACTTCACCGTCGTTCCAATTAAATTTTTCATCTAAAATTAATTTTTTACCATCCCATTTTCCATTCAAATCTGCTGAGAATTGTCTTGTCACTTTTCCTGATCTATTTTGTAGAATACCCCAGGCTTTTACATTTCCTGATAAATATTCTTCTATAATTAGTCTCGGTTTTTGATCTTTAAAATCTGTTGGTTTCATTTTGTTTCCTGTGCAACTAGTTAATAAAATTGTGACTATTAAAGCAAATATAATTTTCATATGACTTACTTATTACATAGTGAGAATTGAATCAAATCTATATTTTTTGATTTGAAACCAGCCTCACAATATGAAAGGTAAAATTGCCACATCCTTTTAAATGTTAAGTCAAAACCTTGCTCTTTAATTAAACCCCATTCTTTATCAAATTTTTTTCTCCAAATAATTAAAGTGTCAGCATAATGGTTTGCATAAGAATTATATTCATTAAATTTTAAACCGTTGGTATTCACATAATTGTATAATTGATTTCTAGAAGGTAAAAAACCACCAGGAAAAATATGTTTTTGGATAAAGTCTTGTTTATTTTTATATCTATCAAATAAACTATCATCAATAGTTATGGCTTGAATGCCCACAGAACCTGTTGGTGCTAGATTGCTCTTAATTGTACTAAAATAACTATCTAAATAATTTTGTCCTACAGCCTCTATCATTTCAATAGATGCTATGTGATCATATTTATCTTTTAAATCTCTATAGTCTTTTATTTTAATGTTAACTTTTTCATTAAGGCCACATTTGTGAATTCTCTTTCTTGCAAATTCAAATTGTTTTTGAGAAATAGTTATACAATCTAGTTTGACATCATAGTTAGTGCCTAAGTATTCGGCAAAACCACCCCAACCACAACCAATTTCTAAAATTTTACTTCCATTTGAAGGTTTTAAAAGATCTATTAGTTTTTGATATTTATTATTTTGAGCAGCAAAAAGTTCTTGCTTAGGTTCTTTAAATATAGCACTAGAATAAGTTAAAGTCTTATCAAGCCATAAAGAAAAGAAATCATTACCTAAGTCATAATGTTTTGCAATATTTTTTTTACTTCTGGGCTTTGTATTTTTTATAATTTTATTTTTAATAAAATTCACAAAAGACAAATCAAACACACCTGAAAATTTATAAATAATTTTTATATTTTTTGCAGATAATTCAATCAAATCAGATAGGTTATTTGTTGTAAAAAAATCTTTCATATATGATTCACCCAATCCTACACTTCCGTTTTTAATTAAATTGTACATTAGACTTTCATCTTTTATCTGTAATGAAACTTTCAATTTTTCTTTAGGGTTACCAAATTTTAAAACATCGCCATTAACTTTTGTAACTTCTAGAAAGCCATACTGTAGCCTTTTTAAAGTGTTAAATACAATTGTGTCAGAGATTTTATAAAGTAACATTAGTTTTCTACTGTGATGTTGTTTTTGATTTTTATCTTTTTTTTTATAAACTTAATTCCTTTTGTCCATAATTTAAATGCCTCAAAATGTATCGCCAAAATTATTTTGAATGACATTAATGGATGTTTAAAATAAGACTTTATTAAATTTTTGTTATTTAAGTCACTCTTAATTCCATCCTGAGATGCATATAGAATTTTGCCTTCCTGGTCATTAAGATCTATTATCACAGAAACTTTATTACTTGGTTTTAAAAGTCTAAAAAAATAGACACAATTCATTTCAATAAATGGAGATACATGAAATTTTTTTTTACAAACATGTTGTATCAAATTTTGATTTTTTTTTGTTTTAAAAATATAAACATGCTGTTCTCCAAATGTATTTTTAACTTCGTATAAAATAGATATTAATTCTGAATTTTTATCATAAATATAAAATACACTTAGGGGGTTAAACACATATCCAAAGATTCTAGGATAACATAAAATTTTAATTTGAATATCCTTAGTTTCAATATCATTTTTTTTAAGATTTTGTAAAACCCAACTTTTAATGGAACTTCCATCTCTTGGACCATGATCTTTATTAAAAAAACTAATAATATTGAACTTTTCATAAGAAAATAGTTTTAAAGTTTTATGCATTAAATCTAATTCTGATAGATCAATAAGTAATGAAAAAACTTTATAACTGAAGAAATGAATTTTTGGTTTAAATCTTTTGTGAATTACAGTGCCTGTGTAAATATATGAATTTTTAATCATTAAGACTTTTTAACATTTCAATAGTGGATTTTATTCCATCCTCGTGAAAACCATATCCAAAATAACTTCCACAAAATAAAATACTTTTTTTATTTTGGATTTTATACAATTTACTTTGATTAAGTAATGCTTCTGAATCATAATAGGGGTGAGTAAACGCTACTTTTTTAAATATTTTATCAGTAGGAATTTCTTTAAATGGATTTATTGTCAGAAAAATATCTCTATCTATTTTTAAATTTTGCAGCTGGTTTATCCAATAAGTAACAGAAGTTTTTTCAATATTGGTTGATTCCATTGAAGAGTTCCAAGAACACCAGGCTTTTTTATTTTTAGGCATAATATTTTCATCAAAATGAATTACTGCAGTATTGGATCTGTATTTAAAATTTTTTAATATAAGCTCTTCATCAGTAGTTGGATTAGCAATTATTTTTAATGCTTCATCAGCATGAGTTGCTATTACAACTTTATCATAATCAAAAAACTCATTCTCTTCGCCATAAAAAATCTTAGCACCTAGATTATTTCTAACAATCTTATTTATGTTATAATTCTTAAAGTGTTCACCACTTAGTTGACCTATTATTTTATCTACATAAGTTTTACTTCGGTTCTTAACTGTATACCACTGAGGTCTATTTTTGATTTTAAAAAGCCCATGATTTTTGAAAAAATTTAAAAAAAAGGATAAAGGCATTTGTGTTGCCTCATATGGGGGCATAGACCATATTGCTGATACCATTGGGATAATATG
>JAOHCJ010000049.1 GCA_028095445.1 Candidatus Pelagibacter sp. | reverse complement strand
ACAATGCTTTGGATATTCACATAGACCAAGGAAGAGGAGACAAGCTTGCTTTAATCTATGATAGTCCAATAACTGGAAACAAAAAACAGTTTACTTATAAAGAATTAAAAGAGAAAGTTTCAAAATTTGCTGGAGCTCTAACAAATCAAGGGGTTAATAAAGGTGATAGGATAATAATTTATATGCCCATGATACCTGAAGCTGTAATTGCGATGTTGGCATGTGGAAGAATTGGTGCAATTCATTCTGTTGTATTTGGAGGCTTTGCTTCAAATGAGTTAGCTAGCAGAATTGATGACAGTAAAGCTAAAGTAATAGTTACTGCCTCATGTGGCTTTGAACCTGGTAGAACTGTTGAGTATAAGCCGTTGGTTGACGCTGCAATCAAAATGGCTACTCATAAAATAGATAAGATGATTCTGTTTCAAAGAATAGATCATACAGTTAAGCTTAATGCTCCAAAAGAAATTAGTTGGGGTGAGGCACTTTCAAATGCAAAAGAAGTAGATTGTGTCGAGATGAATTCAAATGATTTAGCTTATATTTTATATACCTCAGGAACTACCGGTGTGCCGAAAGGAATTGTTAGAGATATTGGCGGGCACATAGTTGCTCTTAAATGGACTATGAAAAATATTTATAACATTGATGCTGATGATGTTTGGTGGTCAGCAAGTGATATTGGTTGGATTGTTGGACACTCATATATTGTTTATGCTCCATTGTTTAAAGGTTGTACCACAATATTATTTGAGGGAAAACCAGTCGGCACTCCTGATGCTGGTGCATTTTGGAAAATAATTTCTGATTATAAAGTTAAATCTCTTTTTACTGCTCCAACTGCATTCAGAGCTATTAAAAAAGAAGATCCGGAAGGTAAATTTTTCTCTAAATATGATTTGAGTAAATTTGAGTCATTATTTTTAGCTGGTGAAAGAGCTGACCCAGATACAATTAAGTGGGCAGAAAATTTGTTAAAGGTACCTGTAATTGATCATTGGTGGCAAACAGAAACAAGCTGGGCTATTAGCTCTAATTGTACTGGTATTGAAATGATGAAGACAAAATATGGTTCAGCTTGCAAGGCGGTCCCTGGGTATGATGTAAAAATAATTAAACCTGATCAAACATTGGCTAAACCAAATGAAATGGGAGATATTGTAGTTAAACTTCCATTGCCTCCAGGAACTTTTCCAACATTATGGAATGCAGACAAAAGATATAAAGATAACTACATGACTAATTATAAAGGTTACTACGAAACATATGATGCCGGTCACATTGATGAAGATGGCTACATTTGGATTATGTCTAGAACAGATGACATTATAAATGTTGCAGGCCACAGATTATCAACAGGTGCTATAGAAGAAGTTTTATCAGAACATCAATCAGTTGCTGAATGTGCAGTTTTAGGTATTGCTGATAAACTAAAAGGACAGCTACCAATTGGATTAGTTGTTCTTAAGGCTGGAGTAGAAAAAAAACATGAAACAATTTCAAGTGAATGTATAAAAATGGTTAGAGATAAAATTGGTCCCGTAGCAGCCTTTAAAGTTGTAATTGTTATAAAAAGACTACCAAAAACTAGATCTGGTAAAATTTTAAGAGGCACAATAAGAAAAATTGCAGATAAAGAAGAATATAAAATGCCAGCAACAATTGATGATCCTTCAATTTTAAGTGAAATTAAAGAAGACTTAATTAAGAATAATATTATTAAATAGTGATTAAAACATACCTAATTTTAATAGTTGCAATATTTCTTGAAGTAGGTGGAACAATGTTGCTACCCATTTCACAAAATTTTACCAAAATAATTCCAACAGCTTCTCTTACAGTTTTTTATCTGTTATCTTTTTATCTTATAACTTTTGTGGTTGATAAAATTCCAATTGCAATTGTTTATGCAACATGGAGTGGTCTTGGAGTATTTACAGTTGCAATATTAGGTTATGTTTTCTTTAAACAATCATTATCTTGGCAAGCTGTTTTGGGGTTATTCTTTATTGTTTTTGGGGTTGTTCTTGTAAATAGCTTTTCAGTAAAAATTAATTAAATATTAACTAATAAATTTATTTAAATTAGGCTTAAAATAATTCGGACCTTTCATGACCTTGCCTGTTTCGTTGAAGATTGGTTTTCCATCATTATCAAGCTTGCTCATATTTGAATTCTGAACCTCTTCAAAACATTTGTCTAGATCAATGCCAAAAGCATGACCTGCGCCATACGTGACATACAATATATCAGTTAAGGCGTCAGCAACTTCTAAAAAATCTTTATTTTCCATTGCAACTTTAAGCTCTTCTAGTTCTTCTTTAATTAGGTCATACCTAAGTTTATTGATTTTATCACTACTAAATGAAGGTTTTGTTTTAACTTCTTGGCCAAAAGTTTCCATGAAAGTTTTTACTTTATTAAAATTTGACATTAAGCTCCTGTAAGTTTTTAAAATTTAATGTATAAGTATATTAAAATATTTATTATATATTAATCAATGAAATTAAGAAAAGAATTTGATAGCATAGGAAGTGTCAATGTCCCAGACGATAAATATTGGGGTGCGTCAACACAAAGATCTAATAAATTTTTTAATATAGGAAAAATTTTAGTTAATATTTCAATAATAAAATCTATTGCAATTATTAAAAGGTCTGCTGCAATAGTTCATTTCAAAGAAAAACAAATAGAAAAAAAAATAACCAATTCAATAGTTAAAGCTTCTGAGGAAGTTATAAAAGGTAAGCTTGATGAAAACTTTCCTTTAAAAGTTTGGCAAACGGGTTCGGGTACCCAAACTAATATGAATGTTAATGAGGTAATTGCCAATAGGGCAATTGAGATTATGGGTGGAAAGAAGGGTTCAAAAAAACCAGTTCATCCAAATGACCATGTAAATAAATCTCAATCTACAAATGATGTTTTTCCAACAGCTATACACATTTCGATAGCTCAAGAAACTATTATTAAACTTTTACCTAGCTTGAAAGTTTTAGAAAGAGAATTAAATAAAAAATCAAAAGAATTTAAAGATATTATTAAAATTGGAAGGACTCACTTACAAGATGCAACTCCCCTATCACTGGGTCAAGAATTTTCCGGTTATCAATCTCAATTAAAAAAATGTATTGAAAGAATAGAGTATGCTTTAAAAGAAATATATTTTCTTGCACAAGGAGGGACTGCTGTTGGAACTGGGATAAATTCTAAAAAAGGTTTTGACAAAAAAATAGTCAAGGAAATAGCAAAGTATACTAAAATTTCGTTTAAACCTGCAGTAAATAAATTTGCAGAGCTAGCCGCACATGACTCTATTGTTAATTTTTCTGGAACATTAAATACTTGTGCTGTGGCGCTAATGAAAATTTCAAATGATATAAGGTTTTTAGGCTCAGGACCAAGAGCTGGTTATGGAGAGTTAATATTGCCAGAGAATGAACCTGGTTCTTCTATTATGCCAGGAAAAGTTAATCCTACTCAGTGTGAGGCTGTAACTATGGTTTGTGTAAAGGTAATAGGAAATCATACAGGAATTACTTTAGCAGGAACTCATGGTCACTTTGAGCTTAATGTGTTCAAACCAATGATTGCCCATAATATTCTTCAATCTATAGATCTAATTGCCGATAGTACTAAAAATTTTGCTATTTATTGTGTAAAGGGAATTAAAGCAAACAAAAAAAAGATTAAAGAGCATTTAGATAATTCATTAATGTTAGTTACAGCTTTAGCACCACATATTGGATATGACAACGCTGCTAAAATTGCAAAAAAGGCATTAAAGAATGGTACAACTTTAAAACACGAAACTCTTAAGACAAACCTTATTAAAGAAAAAGACTATGAAAGAATAG
>JAOHCJ010000048.1 GCA_028095445.1 Candidatus Pelagibacter sp. | reverse complement strand
CAAGATTTGGTAAATGGTAAAATAGACAGGGAATGCTTAATTATTAGCAAAAGTCTTATTAAAAATAAAAGTTAATTTTATCTTGAAATTTTGAACTTTAGTAATAAATTATCCTTGCTAGATAAATGATTTGTCGCTTTAATTTTTTTTAAAGAGGAAAGTCCGGGCTCCGCAAAGACACAGTGCCAGGTAATACCTGGCGAGGGAAACCTTAGGGATAGTGCCACAGAAAATAAACCGCCATAACATGGCAAGGGTGAAAAGGTGTGGTAAGAGCACACCGGTTCTATTGGTAACAATGAACGCTGGAAAACCCCACTGGGAGCAAGACTAAGTAGAGATGACATTGTTGCAAAACTAAAAGCCGTCTTTGGCTGGTCATCAGGGTTAGTTGCTTGAGTTCAAGAGTGATCTTGAACCTAGAGAAATGACAGGTTTAAATGACAGAACCCGGCTTATAATTTATCTAGCAAAATACTTACACATAAAAAATGTTGTATAATTTTAGATGTTCACCTTTTGATTCACAATTGAGTCATCTCTGTTCCATTTTTTAAAACTTAAGTACATGGTATAAGCTCTTATTTATTGAATAAGCAATATGCACTATTATTAGAAGATGGGTTAAAGTAATGAAAAAACACTTAAATGAACATATTGACTCTAAAGTAAAAAACCCATATTATCCCATATATTCCCAATAAGGAATTTATGAGATATAAAAAATATGTTTTTATCTACTTACGAGAACAGAATAGACAAAAAGGGAAGGGTGTCAGTGCCTGCTAGTTTCAGATCGCATCTTTCGAATTTAGGCTATAATGGAGTTATCTGCTATCCATCATTTAATAATCAATCAATTGAAGCTTGTTCTCAAGATAGAATTGAAAAACTTTCAAACAGTATAGATTCTCTTAACCCTTTTGAGGAAAAAAGAGATTTTTTTGCAACATCAATTCTATCTGAAAGTATAAATTTACAATTTGATAGCGAAGGTAGAATTTCAATTTCAACAAAATTGTTAAGGCATGCAAAAATTAAAAATAGCATGTTATTTGTTGGTCAGGGTCAAACATTCCAAATATGGGAACCAACTGCATTTGAAAAATTTAAGGTAAGTGCAAAGAAAAAAGCGAATACAAACAGAGCAAGCCTTAAATGGGAAAAACATTTTAATAACGTAGAGGGGAAATAATTATGACAATCAATTTCAAAACACCAGACATAAAAGAGTTACAACCAAGATTATTAGTATTGGGAGTTGGAGGAGCAGGAGGAAATGCAATAAATGAGATGATAGACAATGGCTTACATGGAGTAGAATTTGTTGCTGTAAACACTGACGCTCAAGATTTAAAGCATAGTAAAGCAAAAGCAAAAATACAAATTGGACTAAATTTAACAAAAGGTTTAGGTGCTGGTGCAAAACTTGACATAGGTCAAGCAGCAGCAGATGAGTCCTTAAATGAAATCGTAAATACTTTACAAGGTGCAAATATGGTTTTTATAGCTGCAGGTATGGGTGGTGGAACAGGAACAGGGGCCGCACATGTTATTGCACGAGCTGCTAAAGAATTAAACATATTAACAGTAGGCGTTGTTACACTTCCTTTTTTATATGAAGGACCTTCTAGAATGAGAAGAGCCCAAATAGGTCTTGAAGAATTAAGAAAACATGTTGACACAATAATTGTAATTCCAAATCAAAACCTCTTTAAAATTGCAAATGAGCAAACTACATTTAAAGAGTCATTTAACCTTTCAAATAATGTTTTGATGCATGGTGTTCAAAGTGTAACAGATTTAATGGTTAGACCTGGCATTATAAACTTAGATTTTGCTGATGTTGAAACTGTAATGGCTTCAATGGGTAAGGCCATGATGGGAACAGGAGAAGCTGAAGGAGAAGGAAGGGCAATGAAAGCTACAGAAATGGCAATTAGTAATCCTTTAATTGACGATTACACTTTAAGAGGAGCAAAAGGTTTATTAGTGAATATTACTGGAGGAGAAGATCTTAAGCTTTTTGAAGTTGACGAAGTAGTTAACAAAATAAGATCTGAAGTAGATGTAGAAGCTGAAGTTATTATAGGTGCAATAACTGATAATTCTCTTGATGGAAAAATAAGAGTTTCAATTGTAGCAACTGCGCTTGATGGGCAACAACCCGAAGCAAAATCAGTGATCAACATGGTTCATAGAATACAAAACAGAAATCCTGGTTATTCAGATTTTGGAAATAATGGATCAGCACAATCATTTAATTTTTCCACAACAATGAATAGCCCCATTTCCTATGGAGCAAATGCCTTGAAGTTAGAGAATGAGATTGTAGCAGAAGCAGAAACAGACAATACTTCAGCAAAAATTATGAATGAAGAAACATCTATAAGCAACACAGAAATACAATCAGAAAGCATTGTTGATAACAATCAATCCAATGATTACGAACAGTCGTTTACTGAAGAGGCCATCAATGATGTTAATAGTATGGACGATAGTAGCAAACTTGACTCAGACCATGATACATCTAATGGATTAGAAAACTTTGGTATAGAGTCGGAGTCATCTTCTTCACCTGATTTATTTAGTGCTGATAATGAAAGTGAAGAAACTCATGATTTGTTATCAACAGAAAGCAACTATGCAGATATTTCTGAGGATGATAATTTAGAAATTCCAGCATTTTTAAGAAGACAAAAGAATTAATGGTCTTCAAAAAAATAAATGATAGCCACCATTATACCGGATGTGAAAAATCATTACCCGGTATTACTGACTGAATTAGTTAGTATTATTTCCCCTCAAAATGGTGGCACATTTATTGACTGTACATTTGGGCAAGGTGGATACACAAAAAAAATTTTAGATTTTCCTGAAACAAAAGTTATTGGTTTAGATAGAGACTTAGAAAGTTTACAAAAAGCGAATGAAATAAAAAGTAAATTTGAAGATAGGTTTTTATTCAAGAATATAAAATTTAGCCAACTTAATAATCTAAAAGTAAAGAATGAAAATATTAAAGGGGTAATTTTTGATTTAGGCTATTCATATAATCAAATAAAAGATCCTAAAAAGGGTTTATCTTTTGAATCTACAGGGGAACTTAATATGAAAATGGGTATTAATGATTTTTCAGCTAAAGAAGTTATTAATCTTTTGAGTGAAAAGGAGCTTGAAAAAATATTTAAGTATTTTGGAGAAGAAAAAGAAAGTAAGCGAATTGCACACAATATAGTTGAGGATAGAAAAAGTAGAGAAATTACAACTGAAGAACTCGTAAGAATTATAGAATCTTCTAAGAGAAAAAAAAACTATAAAATACATAGTGCTACTAAGATTTTTCAATCATTGAGAATTTTTGTAAACAAAGAAATCAGTGAACTTATTTATGGACTTATAAATGCAGCAAAAGTTGTTAAGAAGGATGGTGTTATTGCGGTTGTTACTTTCCACTCTCTTGAGGATAAGATAGTAAAGTATTTTTTTAAAAGTTTGTCAGAAAACAAAAGTATTTCCAGGTATATGCCAAAAGGTGATGAGAAAACCAATCTATTTAAACTAATTGATAAAAAACCAATAGTGCCGACAAGCGAAGAAATCAAAAATAATTTACCGTCTAGATCAGCAAAATTAAGATACGCAGTGAAGTTAGAAAATTTTTATGACTTTGAAACTGATATTTTAAAAAAATTTAGCAACTTGATTGAAATTGAAAATTTTTCAAAAAAACTATGAAAAAATCGGCATTAACATTTATCTTAATATTGATATTAGCTACATCATTAGTAAAGAATTCAACAAAAAAAATTGAAGATAAAATCTTTACAATAAATGAAAATATTAGATCATTAAGAGTAGAACTTGGAGATACAATGTTGGAATATAACTACCTAAGCTCTCCAGAAAAGTTAATTGAACAGCAATCTCAATATTTTGGGAATAACTTAATTAAAACAGATATTAAAAATATTAAAAAAATAATCATTAATGATAATGGTTTAAATATTGAGGATTTTATAAAGAATATTCCCACAAATGAATAAAAAAAAAGAGGAAAATATAACTC
>JAOHCJ010000047.1 GCA_028095445.1 Candidatus Pelagibacter sp. | reverse complement strand
CTTCCAACTCTTCCTCGTAACTGATGTAATTGAGATAAGCCAAATTTGTTGGCATTTTCGATTACAATTACATTTGCGTTTGGAAAATCTATACCAACTTCAATAATTGTTGTTGAAACTAGAATAGAAAACTCTTTTTTTAAAAATCTACTCAAAATTAATTCTTTTTCATGACTTTCAATCTTTCCATGAAGTAATGCAACTTTATTAGGAAAAATTTTATTAAGATATTCATATTTATTTACAGAAGATTGATGGTCTAATTTTTTTGACTCTTCAATCAAAGGGCAAACCCAAAAAATTTGATTTCCTTCATTAATTTGCTTCTTAACAAATTTAATTACGTCTTCTATTTTATTTTCTAATTTACTATAAGTTTTTACATCTTTTCGATTGATAGGCTTTTCTTTGATTATAGAAACATCCATGTCACCATAAACTGACATTGTTAAAGTCCTCGGTATCGGTGTCGCAGACATTAGAAGAACATCGCAATTGTCACCACCTTTGTCAGATAGAAGTTTTCTTTGTCTAACACCAAATTTATGCTGCTCATCTATTATTATATAACCCAAATTTGCAAAATTAATTTTTTTTTGAAATATTGCATGTGTCCCAAAGATCATTTGAATCTTGTTGTCTTTTAAATTCTTAATAACAATCTTTTTCTTAATATTTTCACTTTTACTAGAAAGTAGTTCAAGTGTAATATTTATTGGAAATATTTTTTTAGCTAGCTCATAATGTTGTCTCGCCAAAATTTCAGTTGGCGCCATTAATGCAACCTGAAACCCAGAAGTAATAGTATTTATTGAGGAAATTAATGCAACAATAGTTTTTCCACTTCCTACATCTCCCTGCAGAAGTCTAAACATTTTATTGCCTGATTTTAGATCCTTATTGATAACTTCCAATGATTTTTTTTGATCATTTGTAAGATCAAAGTTTAATTTTTCAATAACTTGATTATATACCTCTTCTGTGAATTTTTTTGGTGTTTTTTTTATTTTTTTGATTTTTTTTCTAATTTCTGAATTAACTAAAAATGAAGCTAAAACTTCATCATAGGCTAGTCTTTTGTAGAAGTTAGCTTTATAATTTTCTATATTGGTAGGATCATGTAACTTTATAATTGAGTCGTTCCAACTTTCGTTGTTGAACTTTTTTAAAATTTCTTCATTATGCCATTCATCTAATTGGGGTAAATTTTCTAAAATTTGTTTAATAATTTTATTATAAGCTTTTTCAGTAATTCCTTCAGTTAAAGAATATTTATTATCAACTTTTTCTATTAAAGAACTATCTTGTGAAACATAAGTAGGATTTGTTATTTGATATATATTTCTATAAGAACTTATTTTACCATTAATTGTTACTTCTTTATTTAATGGTAATATTTTTCTAATATAACCTTCATGACTATTAAAAAATATACAATCAATTTTACCAGTAGGATCTGCACAATTAACCTTGTTTGGTAAATTTCTAATTCTAGGAAATTGGTATTTAATAGGTACTACTCTAATGGTTTGATTTTTTCCAACATGGAGGTCAGTAATTTTAGTTACTAAAGTTCTGTCTGTATATGACTTTGGTAATCTCCATAATAAATCAAAAATATTATTAATTTTTTTTTTTTTTAAAATTTTCATAGTTTTACTTCCAACACCAGTTAATTTTGTTAGGTCAGACAATAAGTAATCAAAATTATTATTTTTTTTCATGATAAAAATAATATATTAAAAGTTATGAGTATTAATATAAAACATTTAAAAAATAAGATTATTTATCGAGCTAATTATAGGGGCACCAAAGAAATGGATAAGTTACTATTAGCTTTTACAAATAAGTATATTAATGAATTAAAAGATGAAGAGTTACAGCTTTTATGTGATCTTTTGGACATTGATGATGAAAATCTTTACAAATTAAATCAAGGCCAAATTACTAATATTAAAATTGAAAGTAATAAAATAACTGAATTATTTAGAAAATATAAATATTCTAATCAATAGTGGCGGAGAGACTGGGATTCGAACCCAGGATGGAGTTGCCCCCATGCCGGTTTTCAAGACCGGTGCTTTCAACCGCTCAGCCATCTCTCCGTTGATGTGTGTTTATGCGACTAATAGATTCTTTTCAACCATAAACAGACATTAAATTCTTGTTTTTTAATAATTGGTTCAAGTTTATCTGCTATTCTTGTTTATTTTATTACAAATAAGTCCAATCTATTATCTTGGTTTTTACATACAGTGGATTATTATTTTTTTTTATCTATATTAGTTTGAAGTTAATATTTAGAAACTATGAGATGAATAAAAAAAAAATTGCATTGATAACTGGAATTACAGGTCAGGACGGAGCATATCTTGCTGATTTACTTTTAGGTAAAGGATATTTTGTTCATGGAATTAAAAGAAGAACATCTCTTATAAATACTGGACGAGTTGATCATATATATAATGATATTAAAAAAAATAAAAATTTTTTTCTTCATTATGGTGATGTAACGGACACTGCAAATATTTTTCAAATTGTAAAAAAAATTAAACCTACCGAAATATATAACCTAGCTGCTCAATCACATGTGGCAACTTCTTTTGAAATACCAGATTACACATCTGATGTTGTTGCTTTAGGCACTTTAAGAATTTTAGAAGCTGTACGAAATTTAAATCTAAATGAATATACGAGATTTTATCAAGCTGGTTCATCGGAAATGTTTGGAAAAGTTCAATCATTTCCTCAAAATGAAAAAACACCATTTTACCCCCAAAGTCCTTATGCAGTATCCAAACTATACGCTCATTGGATAACAAAAGTTTATAGAAGTTCTTATAATATACATGCATCAAATGGTATTTTGTTCAATCATGAAAGTCCAAATAGAGGTGAAACTTTTGTTACGAGAAAAATAACAATCGCACTTTGTAAGATCAAAGCTGGAAAACAAAAAAAATTAATTTTAGGAAATCTTGATGCAAAAAGAGATTGGGGACACGCTAAAGATTATGTTCAAGCTATATGGAAAATTCTTCAATTAAAAAAACCAGATGATTACGTAATCGCCACTGGAAAGCAGTACACTGTCAAACAATTTGCTGAAACTGCTGCCAACTGTATCGGTATTAAGATTAAATGGAGTGGAAAAGGAGTTGAAACTAAAGGTTATGATCAAAATAATCGTTTAATTATTGAATGTAGTAAGAAATATTTTAGACCCTTAGAAGTAGATAGTTTGCTCGGAGATCCTAGAAAAGCAAGAAAAGATTTAAAATGGAAACCTAAACATTCTTTTAAAGATTTAGTTAATGATATGATGAAAAATGATTTAAAAAAGCAATATGATCAATAAAAAAGATTTGATTTATGTGGCTGGTCATAAAGGAATGATTGGTTCTGCTATAATTAGAAAGTTAAAAAATAAAGGTTATTTAAACTTAATATACAGAACTAGAAAACAGTTGGATCTACTTAACACAAAAGAAACTTATAAATTTTTGTTAAAATATAAACCAAAATTTATTTTTATAGCTGCAGCTAAAGTTGGAGGTATATTACATAACAGCAATAACTCTGCAGATTTCATATTTGAAAACTTAAGTATACAAAACAATCTTATACATGGAGCATATAATGCAAGAATTAAAAATTTAATTTTTTTAGGTTCAAGTTGTATATATCCAAAAAACTGCAAACAACCAATGAACGAAAATGATATGTTAACAGGTAAATTAGAACCAACAAATGAAGCCTACGCGATAGCTAAAATCGCAGGAATAAAAATGTGTGAAAGTTATAACAAACAATATAACACTAACTATAAATGTTTAATGCCTACTAATGCTTTTGGGCCAAATGATAATTATGATCCTTTAAATTCACATTTTATACCAGCTTTAATCAGAAAACTTCATACTATTAAAGCAAGTAAGACTAAAAAAAAATTAGTAATTTGGGGAAATGGTAAATCTAAAAGAGAAATTATACATTCCGATGATATTGCAGATGCCTGTGTTTTTTTTATGAATAAAAAAAATATTCCAAATCTAATAAATATTGGCACTGGTAAAGAATATTCAATTGAACAATATGCGAAGATTTTTGCAAAACATCTAAATGTTAATCCTAAGATTATTTTTGATAAATCGAAGCCTAATGGTATGAAAAGAAAAGTTATGAATGTATCCCTTGCAAAAACGTTTGGATGGGCATCAAAAAAATCTATTAAAGAAGCTATAGTTTCTACGTATAGAAGCTATTTAAATGAAAAATAAATTTTCTATCATTACTGTTGTTAAGAATGACAAAAATAATATTTTACCAACTTTGAACAGTGTAAAAAATCAAAATTATCCCCATTATGAACATTTGGTTTTAGATGGAAATTCTAACGATGGTACAAGT
>JAOHCJ010000046.1 GCA_028095445.1 Candidatus Pelagibacter sp. | reverse complement strand
ATGGACAAATAATAGATGGATAATTACACTTAGTAAAAGTAAGGGACAACTTTCACAAAGAGAGAAAGAGCTTAACCTAAAAAAAGAAATGATAGAAAATGTTAAGAAATCTGAAATTTATAAAAATCTTCTAGCAAAGTTCCCAGATTTAGAACTTTTAGATGTTCATACGATTGAAAAAAAAAATGACTGATTTTACAAAAATACTCGATAAAGCAAAAGAATTAGAATCAAAAATGAAAGAGAGTCAGGAAAAAATTAAAAATATTCAAGCAGAGGGAACCTCAGGTTCAAACTCAGTAAAAATTTTGTTAAATGGAGATAATGAAATGCTTAAAATTAATTTATCTGATAGCGTTATTAAAGAAGAAAAAATTGTAATAGAAGATCTAATTGTTGCTGCTTATAATAACGCAAGATCTGAATTAAAATCTAAAACTTCTGAGGAAATTTCAAAATCGACAAGTGGGTTTGGCATACCTGGTTTTAAATGGCCGCTTTAGATTAATGCAAAATTTAAACGAAATAGATGAATTAATTAAATTAATTGCAAAGTTACCTGGTCTTGGGCCTAAATCTGCAAAAAGAATTGTATTAAAACTCATTAATAATAGAGATGAACTGGTTAAACCAATGGCTAACACTTTAGCCCAGGTTTATAAAAATATTATTAGATGTCAATCATGTGGGACCTTAAAATCAAATTTACTGGGCTGTATTAACTGTGAAAACACAGATAAAAGATATAATAAAATTTGCGTAGTAGAAGATATAGCCGATCAGTGGTCAATTGAAAATTCAAATATTTTTAAGGGATACTTTCATATTTTAGGAGGAACAATTTCTTCCCCAGGACAAAGAAAAGAAGATCTTTTAATTAATTCTTTAGTCGAAAGAGTGATTAGAGATAAAATTGAAGAAGTTATAATTGCAACTAGTGCAACTGTCGAAGGGCAAACCACTGCTTACTATATTCAAGATAGTCTTAAAAAAATTAATACAAAAGTAACTAAGTTGGCACAGGGTTTGCCAGTTGGTGGAGAAATAGAAAGTTTAGATGATGGAACTTTGTATTCTGCTTTTAAAAATAGAACTGGAATCAAAAATAGTGCTGATTAATTTTTTTTGATTAGTCTATTCAAATGCAGCAAAGGTTCTGTATATCCAGAGGGTTGAGTTCTACCATGAAACACCAAGTCGCAAGCAGCTTTAAATGCGACAGACTTATCAAAATTTGGTGACATGTTGTGGTATAGTTTGTCACTTTTATTTTGTTCATCAACAATCTTTGCCATTTTTTTCATTATTTCTAGAACTTGTTTACTTGTACAAATTCCATGATGAATCCAATTTGCAATATGTTGTGAAGAAATCCTCAAAGTAGCTCTATCTTCCATTAATCCAATGTTATTAATATCTGGTACTTTAGAACACCCCACACCTTGATCAATCCATCTTACAACATATCCCAAAAGTGTTTGTGCAGAATTAGAAATTTCTGAATTAATTTCTTCGACAGACCAGTTCGGTCGATCAGCAACTGGTATAGTTAAAAGATCATCTAATTTTGCTAACTCTCTATTTTGTAACTTTTTTTGTTTTTCAAAAATATTTATTTCATGATAGTGTAATGCATGAAGTGCGGCTGCCGTAGGTGATGGTACCCAAGCACAATTTGCACCAGCATTTAAATGGCCAGTTTTTTGTTTCATCATTTCTGCCATTTTATCAGGCATTGCCCACATACCTTTACCAATCTGAGCTTTTCCTGAAAATCCACATTGAAGACCAATATCTACATTATTATTTTCATAAGCACCAATCCACTTTGAAGTTTTCATGTCACCTTTTTTAATCATGGGACCAGCTTCCATTGAGGTATGCATTTCATCACCGGTTCTGTCAAGAAATCCTGTGTTAATAAAAAATACTCTATTTTCAAGTGTTCTAATACATTCTTTTAAGTTTGAAGAAGTTCTTCTTTCCTCATCCATTATGCCAATTTTACAAGTATTCTTTTTTAATTCTAAAACTTCTTCGACTTTGGTAAAAATTAAATCTGTAAATGCAGTTTCGTCAGGACCATGCATTTTGGGTTTAACAATATAAATAGAACCAGTTCTTGAATTGCCTTTTTTCTTAATATCATGCAGACATGCAGCTGTAGTGATAAAAGCGTCCATTATTCCTTCTGGTATTTCAGAGCCATCTTTTAATATAATTGAAGGGTTGGTCATTAGGTGTCCAACGTTTCTCACTAGCAGTAAACTTCTACCATGTAATTTCAAACCTTTTCCATCTTTTGAAATATAACTTCTATTAGGATTCAGTTTACGTTCATAAGTCTTACCATTTTTTTCAAATGTTGATTTTAAATTTCCCTTCATTAACCCTAGCCAATTGCGGTAACAAATAACTTTATCCTCAGCATCAACTGCAGCAACACTATCTTCGTTATCACAAATAGTAGATACTGCCGCTTCAACAATAATATCACTAATATTAGCAGGATCTTGAACAGCACTAAAAGCTTTAGGGTCTATAATAATTTCTATATGAAGATTGTTGTTTTTAAGGATAATCGCTGATGGATTATCAGCTTCACCTCTGTGACCGATAAACTTACTTTTATCTTTTAAGGATGTTTTTTTACCATCTCTTAAAAGAATTAAAGCCCCATCTTTGATTGTAAATCCTGTAATGTTTTTCCATTCTAGGTCATTTAAAGAAAAATATTTTTCTAAAAAATCTCTGCCATATTTAATAACCATTTCTCCTCTCAAGGGATCATATCTTTGAGATGCACTATCATCAGATTGTTCAATCACATCTGTGCCATACAAACTGTCGTATAAACTCATCCATCTAGCGTTTGCAGCATTTAGCGCATATCTTTCATTCATAATTGGAACAACTAATTGAGGACCTGCAATACTAGTAATTTCTTCATCAACATCTTTAGTCTTAATTTCAAAATCAGGCCCTACTTCTTTCAAATACCCGATTTTATTCAAAAATTTTTTGTATTCATCTAAATTAATTTCGTTACCTTTATTTTTGATGTGCCAACTATCAATCTTTTTTTGTAAATCTTCTCTAATTTTTATTAGCTCTTTGTTTCTAGGAGCTAATTCATGGACAGTCCTGTCAAATCCCAACCAGAATTTTTCTGGAGAAATGTTTGTATCATTTAAAAGCTCGTTATTAATAAATTTTAATAACTCGTCTGATACTGAAAGATTGTTAATTTTTGTATATTGTTTTTTCACAGCACTCAATAAACCCCATCTGTATTTTTGCCTGAGAGTTTTACTCCATCGGCGAGAATAAATCTCTTTCCAGAGTGTTATGTTAGTTATCGGTCCTTTTGCCTGAGAGTTTCCGGGGTGGTTGCTCCTTCGGCGCTATAAAATATATAGTCTCTCCCGATAAATAAACATTAAAACCAATTTCAAACCAAGTCAATTATTAAATAAACGCAGTATTTACTCATGTATATTTTTTGATTATTTAAATCATTTTATTGCCTTTTTTAGTAATTAATTAATAATTAAATTTAAAATGAAAAATTATTTAAACTTTGAAACTGATATTAAAAACTTAGAATCAGAGATGGATAAACTTAAGGATCCATATAACGATGATGGCCTTTCAGAAGTAGACACAAAAAAAATATCAGAAATTCAGAGCGCAATAGATAATAAGCTCATAGAAATTTATTCTAATCTTGATCCCTGGCAAACGACTTTAGTAGCAAGGCATGAGGATAGACCAAAAGCAAAGTTTTTTATTGATAATTTATTTGAGGATTTTATTCCATTGTCTGGTGATAGATTTTACGGTGAAGACAAATCAGTTTTAACAGGATTTGCAAAATTTAATGAAAAATCAGTTTTAGTTATTGGACAAGAAAAAGGAGATAGTCTTGAAACAAGAATTGAAAGAAATTTTGGAATGATGAGGCCAGAAGGCTACAGAAAAACTATTAGGTTAATGAAGTTGGCAAATAAATTTAATATACCAATAATTTCTTTTATAGATACACCAGGTGCTTATCCAGGTGTTGGGGCAGAAGAAAGAGGACAGGCGGAAGCAATAGCAAAGTCCATAGAATGTTGTATGGAATTAAAAGTTCCAACATTAGCAATTATCATAGGTGAAGGAGGATCGGGTGGAGCAATAGCATTAGCTTCAGCTAATAAAGTTGTGATGCTAGAAAATGCAATTTATTCAGTAATATCACCAGAAGGGTGTGCTACTATTTTATGGAGAGACCCTAAGAAAACATTAGATGCAGCAAAAGCAATGAAACTATCTGCTAAAGATCTTTTGAGTTTAAAAGTAATTGATGAAATTATCCCTGAGCCAGTTGGTGGAGCTCATAGAGATAGAGATTTGATTTTAGATAATGTAAAAATATCAATTGAAAATAATTTAAAAAGTTTTTTCAATATGACTGGTGAAGATATTTTCAATGATAGAAAAAATAAATTTTTAAC
>JAOHCJ010000045.1 GCA_028095445.1 Candidatus Pelagibacter sp. | reverse complement strand
ATCATGAAACATTTTATTAATCTTAAAGATATACCTAAATCAGACCTCAGAAAAATTATCGAAGATGCAAAAAAAAGAAAATTAAATAGAAAAAAACTTAGTACGCTTGATACAGACAAAGATAATCCATTAAAAGGAAAACTACTAATTCAGATGTTTGAAAAATCTAGCCTTAGAACAAGATTAAGTTTTTATTTGTCAATAAAACAATTGGGAGGTGGTGCTTTAACTTTAAGATCTGATGAGTTACATCTAGCGGAAGGAGGAGAGAGTATTGAAGATACTGCAAAAATTTTATCAACTTATGGTAATGGCTTTATGCTTAGAAGTGACAGTGATGAAAAGTTAATAAAATTTAGTAAATATTTGACCATTCCAATTATAAATGGACTAAGCCCATCATCACATCCAACTCAGGTTTTATCAGATATTTTTACAATAGAAGAAATTAAAAAGAAGCCAATTTCAAAACTTAACATTTGCTGGATAGGAGATTGTAACAATGTTCTTAATAGTTTAATAGCGGCTTCAGTTAAATTTTCATTTAATTTAAGCATTGGGTGTCCTAAAAATTATGAACCTAAAAAAATTGTAATGGATTGGGTAAAAAAAAATAAAAGAAAAATACATATATTTAACGATGTAAAGAAAGCAGCAATGGATGCTGATGTTATTTTTTCTGATAAAGTTATTTCATTAAATGATAAAGTCAATAAAGCTAAAAAAATTAGAGATTTTAAAAAATTTAGGGTTAATTCAAAATTAATGAGTGTTGCTAAAAAAGATGCAATTTTTCTTCACTGTTTGCCTAGAGGATCTGAGGTTTCAGATGATGTTTTTTTAGGAAGACAGTCAAAAGTTTGGCAGCAAGCTCTTAACAGAGTTTATGTTCAAAAAAGTATTTTATTATATTGCTTTGGAAAACTAAGGTAATGGTTTTGGACTATCACTGTTTTCATTTAAATATTTGATTATAGAAGCTCTATCTTTTTCTTTTCTTAAACCGGCATAAGACATTTTAGTTCCTTTTAAATAAGAAGCAGGTTTTTTTAAAAATCCATTTAATTCCTCAAACGTCCAATCTTTATCATACGAAGCTAAAGCTTTAGAGTATTTATATTCAGCTACTCCTCCAACTTTTCTTCCAACAACATTATAAAGTGCTGGACCAATTTTATTTGCTCCACCACTTTTTATTGAATGACATGCTGCACATTTCTTAAAAATTTTTTCACCACTTGCGATATCACCTAGAGCCATTATCGCAACAATATCAACTTTTTCTTCAACATTGGCTGTTTGAGAGGCACTGACGCTAGATTGATTTTCTACTTTAACTTCATATCCAGCTTTTTCTGGCTTATTTACATGGAAGACCACATCTGCAATTTTACCCAATCCAATAATAAGAAGAGCAACCATCAGAATTGCGGCAATGATTTTATTTAATTCAAACGAATCCATTTTAATAATATTATTTTGGACATATAACATGATAATTAAAAAAATACTTATTTTTTAATTTTTAATTTTGCGTCGGTTGGACGCATAAAGTTGGTAATTTTGTAATGACTAAGACAATAATATTGATCCCTTCAAGAATGGCAGCAACCAGATTACCTGGTAAACCACTTTTAAAAATTAATAATCTATCAATCATTTCGCATGTTTTTAAACGAGCCAAAGAAACAAATATTGGAGAAGTAGTGGTTGCAACAGACAATGAGGAAATACTTAAAGATGTTGAAAAAAATGGTGGTAGGGCAGTTCTAACTAGCAATAACCACAAAACAGGAACTGATAGAATTTTTGAGGCTTATAAAAAACTAGATATAAAAAATATAGATTACATATTAAATCTACAGGGTGACGAGCCCAATATTGATAAGGATGATATTATTAGTTTGAATAATTTTATGTTAGATAATGAGTCTGAAATTGGAACTCTAGCAGCAGTAATTAAGGATAGTAAGATGCTAGATAATAAAAACTTAGTCAAAGTTATTACCAAAAATAATTTAAATGAAAATAATTTTTCTTTAGCTTTGAATTTTTCAAGAGATAATCTTTTTAAAAATTATAAAAATATATATCATCATATAGGCATATATATTTACAAAGTTAGTGCTTTAGAAAAACTAGTAAATTTAAACCAAACAAAAAATGAAATAGAAAATAAATTAGAGCAATTAAGAGCTCTTGATAATAATATGAAAATAAATGTATTGCTTGCCAAATCATCTCCAGTCGGTGTTGATACAGAAGAAGATTATGTAGCTATAAAAAAAATTATGGAATATAAATAATTAGATGAGCAAAATTTATTTTCAAGGAACATTTGGTGCGTATTCACATTTAGCAGCACTTTCAATTGAACCTGCTGCAGAGATTATACCTTGCAAAACATTTGATGAATGTTTTTTAAAAACGTCATCAGAAAAAGGTTCGCGAATGGTTATACCAGAGTCAAATCGAATTACAGGAAATATAGGAATAGAATATCTTATCTTTAAATATAGATTAAATATTTATGCAGAACATTTTCAAACAATAGAGCATAATTTATTAGGCCAGCCCAATGCAAGTTTAAATAATATAAAAGATATATTTTCACATGCGCAAGCATTATCTCAGTGTTCACAGTTTATAAAAAAAAATAATCTAGTTGAACATATTAGGGCAGATACAGCTGGATCAGCAGAAGCAATCTCAAAGAATAAAATCAAAAGCGAAGCTGCAATTGCATCTTCACTGAGTGCAAAAATTTATAATTTAAAAATCCTTCAACCTAATATTGAGAATGAAAGTGGAAATGCAACAAGGTTTTTAGTTATGGGTAAGGAGGTTTTGCAGCCAGAGTTTAATAACAAGAAATATATTACTTCTTTTTTGTTTAAACTAAAAAGCAAACCAGCTGCTCTTTATCAATCGTTAGGAGGTTTTGCCATTAATGGTGTTAATCTTACAAAACTTCAAAGTTATCCAGAACAAAATTCTTTTGAATCGTATTTTTTCTTGTGTGATCTAGATGGCCATATAGATGATATAAAAGTTCAAAAATCTTTGGAAGAACTAGGACTTCATTGTCAAGATTTTCACGTACTAGGTGTTTTTGAAGCTGACAAATTTAGAGAAAAATAAATAAGAAACTTTTCTTGTAGATTGGAAAACATTACTGTTATAATAGTTTTCTGGAGGCTAGAGGTGAATTCTGCTTGAACCCGACCAGATCTTAACGGAAGCAGTCGTAGAGACAGTTTTTCAGGTTCTAGTCTCCTAAAAAAATGAATAAAAATACAAAAGTTTTAGCTTTAAAATATAGACCTCAAACATTTGATGATCTTATAGGCCAAGATGTGATTGCTGAAACAATTTTAAATTCAATTAAAGCCAATAAAGTGCCTAATGCATATCTTTTTACAGGGATTAGAGGAATAGGAAAAACTACTACAGCCAGAATAGTTGCTAAATCTTTAAATTGTACAAATGAAGCTAGTGATCTTTGCAAAGACGAACTTTGTGAAAATTGTAATGCTATTTCAAATTCAAATCATATTGACGTTTTAGAAATGGACGCAGCTAGCAAAACAGGTGTTGATGATGTTAGAGACCTTATAGAATTTTCACGATATGGACCTACAACCGCCAAATATAAAATATTTATAATTGATGAAGTTCACATGCTTAGTAAACAAGCATTTAATGCACTATTAAAAACTTTAGAAGAACCACCAGAATATTTAAAATTTATTTTTGCAACTACAGAAATTAAAAAAATCCCAATAACTGTAGTTTCGAGATGTCAAAGATTCGATTTATCTAGAATTAAATTTTTAGATTTATTTAATTTCATAAGAGAAATTAAAAACAAAGAAAATGGATATGCATCAGATGATGCTCTTAAGCTAATCGTTAAAATGTCAGAAGGGTCAGTTAGAGATGCATTGTCTTTACTAGATAGAGCATTATTAACTTTAGACAAAGATAAGGAATTAGATTTAGCTTCTGCCCAAAAAATATTTGGTTATTTTGATAAGTCACAATTAATTAATTTATTTAAACTTATATTTGAGGGCAAAGAAAAAGAAGCATTGAATACTTATAAAGAAATTTATAATCAAGGAGTTGAACCTAAAATATTTATAAATGATTTTTTAGAACTTTTGTATTATTTTAAGAATATAGAATCTTTAGACATTGATGGTGCAAATTTTTTAATGAATGATGAAGAATTTAATAAAATTAAAGGAATTGCAAAAAATATTGACAACAAAACTTTAATATTATTCTGGCAATTTACCATTAAAACTCTTGAAGAACTTGATTTGGTATCCAATCAACACCTGTCAATAGAAATGTTTTTAATTAGGTTAATTCACTTAAAAGAAATTAAAGACATTTCTAATAGTGAGAATGAAATTTTATCTAATAAAGGTATTGGTCAAACATCTCTTGTAAGTAAAAAAAAAGATGAGGATTTATTTGATACAACAAATAAAGCAGAGACAATTGGACAAATGAAGAATATTGTTCAAGAAAAAGA
>JAOHCJ010000044.1 GCA_028095445.1 Candidatus Pelagibacter sp. | reverse complement strand
GCTAACTTTGGTTCAAAGTTAACAACATCTTTTTCCAAATATTTTAAACTTAGTAATTCAATATAAGGAGGATTTGAAACAATTATATCATATTTGCCTATTTTAAAATTGTCAACACTAGAATGAAAAAATTTTACTCTGTTTGTTAAGTTGAGTAGTTTAGCATTAAATTTACTTACATTTATACTTTTTTTAGATATATCTATTCCAGTTCCATAAAAGTTAGGTCTCTCTTTAAGTATAGATAAAAGTATACATCCAGAACCAGTTCCAATATCTAGAACTTGCAATTGTTGCTCCTTGGAATAGGTTTTTAAAACCTGTTCTATTATCAACTCAGTGTCTGGCCTTGGAATTAATACGTCCTTATTAACAAAAAATTCATCTTTCCAAAAATCTTTTTTATTTATTAGATAGGCAATTGGCTCCCCTTTTTTTCTTCTTTCAATTAAGTTTTTAAATTTATCTGATTGCTCTGGGCTTAAAATTTCTTTCGGGTTTAAGATGATATGTTTTTTATCTTTTTTAATTGAGCTTGATAATAGTATTTCACTATCAAGCTGAGGATTAGGTATTTTATTTTTTTGAAGGGTGATTATTCCCTGTTTTAAATTATTTATTATATTCATTTTAATTAAGGTTGCTTAATTTCTCCTCTTGAGCTTGTAATGTTAAGCTTTCTACCATTTCATCAAATGCTTCACCTTCTAAAAATTCTTCAAGTTTATGAAGAGTTAGGTTTATACGATGATCTGTTACTCTTCCTTGTGGAAAATTATATGTCCGAATTCTTTCAGATCTATCTCCAGTTCCTATCTTGCTTTTTCTATCTTGTGACCTTTCACCTTCAATTCTTGACCTTTCTAATTCATAAAGCCTTGATCTTAAAATTAACATTCCCTTTGCTTTGTTTTTATGCTGAGATTTTTGATCTTGTTGAGAAACAGACAGACCAGTTGGAATATGAGTAATTCTAACAGCACTATCAGTTGTATTAACAGATTGCCCACCTGGACCACCTGCTCTAAAGACATCTATACGTAAATCTGAATCATTTATTTTTATATCTACTTCTTCTGCTTCTGGCAATACTGCAACTGTTGCAGCTGATGTATGAACTCTTCCTTGGGTTTCTGTATCTGGAACTCTCTGAACACGATGAACTCCACTTTCATATTTAAGAGTTGAATAAATATTCTTTCCTCTAATTGATGCAATAACTTCTTTAAGTCCACCTGCCTCACTTTGAGACATACTAATTAACTCTAGTTCCCATCTTTTTTTATGACTAACTTTTTCATACATTTTAAAAAGATCTGAAGCAAACAAGCTGGCCTCAAGTCCACCAGTTCCAGCTCTAATTTCTATAATAGCATTTTTTTTTATCTGCTTCATCTTTTGGTAACAAAAATAGTTTTAGTTTTTTTTCTATTGACTCATTTTCAAGCTTAAGATCTTCCATTTCAGTTTGAGCCATTAATTTAAAATCATCTTCACTTTTAGGATCATTTAAAATTTTGTCTAAATCTTTTTTTTCATTTTCATATGTAAAATATTTTTTTACATCATTAATTACTTCATTTAGATCTGAGTATTCTTTTGATTTTTCAGCAAATAGTTTTTTATCTACTTCGCCTGAAGATAATTCTTTTTCTAGTAAAGAATGTTTAGAAATTAAATCTTCTATAGTTTTTAGAGGTATCATTATAATTTTTTTTCTAACTCAGCTGCTTTTTTTTCTACCTGTCGTACTACTTCTGCTATGATATCCTCAGATAATACTTTTTCCGATTGAATCCCAGATAAATAGAGCATATTATTACCTTTTCCACCACCAGTGATTCCTATATCTGTCATTGCTGCCTCTCCAGGCCCATTCACCACACATCCAATTATTGATAATGAAATTGGAGTTTTTATGTGAGAAAGTTTATCTTCTAAAATTTTTACTGTATCAATAACTTGGAATGCTTGTCTTGCACAAGAAGGGCAAGATATGATCTTTACACCTCTATTCCGCAAGTTTAGAGATTTTAAAATTTCATTACCGATTTTAATTTCTTGAGACGGGTCATCAGACAAAGAAATTCTTATTGTATCTCCAATTCCATCCATTAAAAGTGATCCTAAACCTATAGATGATTTTATACTACCTGACACAAAACTACCAGCCTCAGTAATTCCTAAATGCAAGGGATAATCTGTAACTTTTGAAAGTTGTCTATATGCGGCCATTGATAAAAAAACATCAGAAGATTTAACGCTGATTTTAAAGTTAAAAAAATCCTGATCTTCCAAAATTTTGATATTTCTCAGAGCGCTTTCAACTAAAGCCTCAGGACATGGTTCTTTATATTTTTCTAAAATATCCTTTTCAAGAGATCCTGCATTCACACCTATTCTCACTGAACAATCATTATTTTTAGCTGCACTTAAAACTTCATGAATCTTTAATTTATCTCCTATATTACCTGGATTAATTCTTAGACATTTTGCTCCACTTTCTGCTGCTTCTACTGCTCTCTTATAATGAAAGTGTATATCAGCAACTATTGGAACAGATACATGTCTAACTATTTCTTTAAGTGCCAACGTTGACTCTTTATCTGGACATGAAACACGAACAATATCTGCGCCCTCTTCGGTAATATCGTTTATTTGATTAATTGTTGCTTTAATATCAGTGGTTAGTGTATTTGTCATAGATTGAACTGAAATTGGATTGTCTCCCCCAACCTTAACACTACCAACATTAATGACTTTGGTTTTTTTTCTCTTTATATCCCTAAATGGTCTTACACTCATTATGTTTAATCTAATTTAAATTCTTTATGGAGCACTACTATGGCTTTTTTAACATACCTACTGGAAATCAAAACTGAAATCTTAATTTCAGAAGTTGAAATAACCATAATATTAATCTTTTTCAATGCTAGTGCTTGAAACATTCTATACGTAATGCCAGGAGTTGTAATCATTCCTACACCTACAATTGATACTTTAGAAACATTTCTATCATAAGATATCTCTCTAAATGAGATTTTTTTATTTTGTTTTATAATCTTCTCAGTTTTTTTTAAATCTTCAGATTTAATAGTAAATGTTAGATCTGTTTCCTTACTATTTAAAGAAATGTTTTGTACAACCATGTCAACATTAATTTGGTTAAGAGACAACGGTTTAAAGATAGAAGCTGCTACGCCAGGTTTATCCTTAACACCAATCATAGTAACTTTCGCATCGTTTTTAGTTGATGTAACTCCGGTTATTATCTGGTCGCTAAAAGCTTTTTGATTATCAGTTATTAAAGTACCTTTTCTGTTTTTAAATGAAGATTTAACAGAAAAGCTTATATTGTTTAATTTTGCATCTTGGACCGACGAAGGTTGCATAACTTTTGCTCCTAAAGAAGCCATTTCAAGCATTTCATCATATGATATTTTATTAATTTTTTTTGCCCTAGAGTGGTTTCTGGGATCTGTTGTATATACGCCATCCACATCCGTATAAATATCACAAGAATCTGCTTTAAAAAATTTTGCTAACATAATTGCTGACGCATCAGATCCTCCTCTACCTAATGTAGTAATTCTATTGTCCAAATTAATACCTTGAAATCCAGTTATAATAGGTATTCCTCCAGAATTAATAAACTTTAATATCTTTTTTTTATTAATTCTGCTTATCCTAGAAGAGTTGTATGGGCCATTAGTGATGATAGGAAGTTGCCAAGAAATCCAAGATCTAGATTTATATCCAAGATGTTTTAATCTTCCAGCTATTAGTGCACAGGATACTTGTTCTCCTGAAGATAACAAAACATCATATTCGGCGGAGTCAAAGTTATTGCTAAGTTTTTTTGATTTTTTTATCAAGTCATTTGTTGCCCCACTCATCGCTGAAGAAACTACAATTACTTTAGTGTTTTTCTTCTTATATGAGCTGATTATATTTGCAACTTTTTTAATTCTCTCTATATTTCCTACAGAAGTTCCACCGAACTTTAATACAACAGTTTTCATTAGATATTATATATAATTTATATTTGATAAATTACATCTTAATTGCTATGTCCACAAGGGATCTATTATGAATTCAATTAATAAAAAAGAAATAGAGAAATTTTCTAAAATTGCTGAAGAATGGTGGGATCCTAATGGGAAATTTAAACCATTGCATAATTTTAACCCTATAAGAATTAAATATATAAAAGATAATATAACTAAAGATTTTAATATTAAATCTACAACAAAACCATTTAAAAATATAAAGATACTGGATATTGGATGTGGAGGTGGTCTTCTATCTGAGCCAATGTGTAGACTGGGAGCAAATGTAGTCGGAATAGATGCTTCAAAAAAAAATATTGAGATTGCAAAATTTCATGCAAAAAAAAGTAAACTGAAAATAGATTATAGAGTGGCTTCACCAGAAGTATTAAATACAAAAATAAAGTTTGATGTAATATTAAATATGGAAATAGTTGAACATGTAGAAAATATAAATTTTTTTATCAAAAAAAGTTCTAAGCTGTTAAAAAAAAATGGCATCATGTTCATTGCAACTTTAAACAAAACACTAAAGTCATATGTTTTTGCAATTGTTGGAGCTGAATATATTCTAAAG
>JAOHCJ010000043.1 GCA_028095445.1 Candidatus Pelagibacter sp. | reverse complement strand
TATTCTGAGGCACTTAAAAAAAATGTAGGTGACTTTGTTTATTATCAAGGATGGATTGGTGGATATCCAATAGGACGCGCCAAACTTGATAATTATAATCACAAAAAATGGTTTATTTTTGATATAATTTCACAAAAAGAATAAATAAAAAATCAAATAATTTATGAGTATCACTTTAGGTCTAAATATAAATCATGCCGACTCTTCGGCTTGTATATTTAAAGATGGAGAATTATTGTTTGCTGTTGAAGAAGAAAGAATTAATAGAATAAAACATTGGGCTGGTTTGCCAATCGAATCTATCAAACTTTGTTTAGATCAAACAGGAATCTCTATTAATGAAATTACTGATATAACTATAAACTCAAATCCTTTATCCAATATTTTTCCAAAAATGCTTTTTTTTTTAAAGAATTATATTTCAGGGAAAAAAAAATATGAAATTCTTCAAAGATTAAAGCAAAAAGTAAACTTAAAAAAAAACTTAGAAAAAAGTCTTTTTCCAAAATCATTTTCTAAAAATTTAAAGATTCATTATATTGATCATCATTTATCACACATAGCTTCTGCTTTTTATCCATCTAGATTTGAGAAGGCTATAGGCTTATCAATAGATGGTTTTGGAGATTTTTGTAGTATAGCGATTGCAAAATGTGAAAATGATAAAATTACAATTATTGATAAGATCTATTTTCCAAACTCATTAGGTTTAATATATGAAGCTTTTACGCAATACTTGGGATTTGATAATTATGGTGACGAATATAAGGTTATGGGGCTTTCTTCTTATGGCTCACCTATTTACAGTAAAATAATTGAAGAAAATATATTTAAAAATTTAGATAAACTTGAATTAAATTTAAATTTTTTTAATCACACTGATAAAAACTTCCAATATAAATTTTCAGGTTCTCCAAAACAAAACCAAATATTTGATAATAAAATAGATACATTTTTAAATTTAAGTTCTAAAAAAAAAGAAGATTTTATTGAGACACAAAGAAATATTGCTTCTTCAATCCAAAAAATATTTGAAACACAGTTAATGAAAATATGTAATAAAATTGATAATTTAAATTTTTCAAAAAATTTAGTTTATGCTGGTGGCTGTGCATTAAACTCTTTGGCTAATAAAAAAGTATTTGAAAGCCACTTATTTGAAAAAATTTATATTCCTTATGCACCTGGTGACGCTGGGGGTTCAATCGGATCTGCTTTAAAAGTAATTAAAAGTAAAAATAATAATATTGAGTTAAAAAACTTATATTCACCCTATATTGGTCCTAACTATAAAAATGATGATATCCAAAATGAGTTGAATAATGATCCTAGATTAAAAGAATTTAGTATTACAAAATATAAAAGTATTGATGAATTAAATAAAAAAATAGCAAAAAACATATTCGATAATAAAATTATTGGGTATTTTAACAATAAAATGGAATTTGGAGCACGAGCACTTGGAAATAGATCTATTTTAGCTAATCCTTGTAATCCAAATATAAAAGAAATAATAAATTTAAAAATAAAAAGAAGAGAAAACTTTAGGCCATTTGCTCCAGCTATTATTTATGAAGAAAAAAGCAAATGGTTTGATAATGAGTTATCAAACCCTTATATGTCTCATGTTGAAAATATAATTTTAAATCAGCGCAAAAAAATACCAGCTGTTACTCATATAGATGGAACTGGTAGAGTCCAAACTGTAACCAAAGATACTAACAAAGACTTCTATAATTTGATTAAAGAATTTTATAAATTATCTAATGTACCTATATTACTTAATACTTCTTTTAATGAAAATGAGCCTATTGTAATGAGTCATAATAATGCAATTCAATGTTTTATTAGAACAAAAATGGACATCTTGGTTCTCAACAGTTTTATAATTGAAAGATAAAACTATTTTTTAATTTTAGTTAAGATATCTTTTAAAGACTCTGCTCTTATTATTGTATTAATTTTTTTTTCTAAAACTTTAATTTTAATTAGATTTATGTAATATAAGATTACTAAACTAATTATGCTTACTATGCTTAATATATAAAAAATATCAATTTTGAAATTTTCGTTAAAATAATCATCAACAAAACTTGGTCTAATTGAAATCAAAATTATTCCAATCCAAACTGCATTCCAAATAAAATAATTTAATTTATCTAAAATTTTTCTCTTATAATTAATGAGAGTTATATAAATCATCATTAAAGAGAATAAAATTGATACAATCGACAATATTGTTTTAACTAGCATTTAAAAAAATCTCCAAATTATTATCATCAAAAGTAAATATAACCCCTGTATGATATGCATCCCCTTATATTTTTCACTAGCATGAGTTTCAATGGGAATTTGATCTATTATACATTTATTTTTTACTGCGTTACAAGTAATTTCAGCATCTGCAAAATAATGTCTAGATCCAGTAGATTGCCAATAAATTTTATTTTCGATAGATAATTTAATTATCCTTAGTCCAGATTGAATATCGTAAATTTTTTTTTTATAAATAAAGCTAAAAAAGTTTTGCAGTATGATTGTGCCTATTCTTTTGTGAAAATTTAAATTGTTTAGTTGTTTTCTATAGCCAATAACTAAGTCACTTTTATTATCAAACATTTTTTCAGAAATATTTATTAAATCTTGAACTTTATGTTGTCCATCACCATCCATATATGCCAAATATTTAAAATTTTTTATTTTTGCAAACTCTAAAGCTGTTTTCATAGAGTCAGATTTACCAAGGTTGTGACTGTGCTTAACAAGAAAAACTGGGTGTAGTTTAACTTTTTCAACTGTATTGTCTGTTGAATTATTGTCTACTACAAGTATATTTTTAAAATATTTTGAAACTTCTTTCAAAACATTTGAGATTTTATCTTGTTCGTTAAAAGTTAAAATTACTATGAGTGCTTCATCTCTCATTATCTAAGTAAAAAATTTTTTTTATACATTTTTAGTTGTTTAATATTATCAATAGCAAACCATTGTTTTGGTATAATATCAGATACCTTGAGTTTTTTTTTAAACATCAAATTCTTCCAAACTTTATTAAAACTTTCGGTTTTTTTCATAATTTTATTTATCTTATAAGGATTGACAATCTGTATCCCAGAGCAATATATGTCAGTTTCGATCTTTCTGGATAAACTTGTGACAATATTTTTTTTTCTATGGATAAAATCACCTTCTAAATTTTTGATTGGTTTAACAGGAATCAAAAAACATTCTGGACTTCCTTTTTTTTTATAATCTTTTTCAATTAAATTGAAATTTATATTTGTAATGTTGTCACATGTAAGTACAAAAATAGGTTCATTAATTAAATTGAATGGAAAATTGAATATCCACCATGCATTACCTTTATTATTTGTATTAATTACAGATCTAACATTATTTCTAATTACATGTTTTGCTATAATACTTCCTTTATACCCTACCGTTATATGAATATTTTCAATATATCTCTGTATTTTTTTAATTCCATTTAAAATCAAAGTTTGATTTTTTATCTTTACCATTGCTTTAGGAATTTTTTTTGTTAATGGCATTAGTCTAATGCCTCTTCCAGCAGCTAAGATAATTGCATGTTTAATCATCATTTTAATTACATACCAAATTTTAATAAATCAAAAATTTCGGTATCATTTAATTTTTTTGAATTTTCTGAAGAAATAATCTTTTTAATAAAATTTTTATTTTTTTTATTAAAATCAACGATAAAATAGTTTTTGTTCTTATGCATAATTTTTGAAGTATACTGCAATTCATTTTCTCCGATCAAATATTCATCAATTCTATCCCCTTTTCTACCACCTATAATTTTGTAATTGCCACCAAATTTATTTATCCAAACATTTAATACATCAATCATTAATGCTGATCTCATTTCAGCACACACAATTTTTCCTTTAAATTTTTTAGAATTATCCAGAGCAAAATTAACCAGCCTCACTGCATCATCTATTGTGAAAAAAAATCTTCTCATATATGGTCCAGTTGTTAAAATTTTTTTGTCTTTTAAAAACATTTTTTTCCATATTGGAAATACTGATCCTGTTGACCATGCTACATTTCCATATCTAACACATAAAAAATTTGTTTTGGAATTATTGTCTGCACTTAAAAATAATTTTTCCATTGCAGCTTTACTAAATCCATAGAAGTTTTTAATTGGTTGAGTTGCTTTATCTGTTGAGATTCCAATAACTGTCTCAACTTTTCTTTCAATTGCAACTCTTGCTAGATTTGTTGATCCCAAAATATTTACATCTGAACATTCAAAAGGAAACTCTTCAGAAATATCTACAAATTTAGTGGCAGCAGCATGTATTATAATGTGTGGTTTTGAATAAATTACAGCATCCCTTACTGAGTTGATATTTGAAACATCTAGAGGTATTGATTTGCATGATGTTTTTTGTCTAGCTTCAAAGTTCCTTTTTTGGTTTCTAGAACCTAGAAAAATATTATATTTTTTTTTTAAATTTATGGCTAAATTAACACCCAAATATCCACTTCCTCCTGTTATAAGTATGTTTTTTTTCATATAAATAAGTTTTTAAAAAAATTAAATTTTGATAGTGCCATTCTTATTTCAATTATAGCAATATTGCTAATATTTTTTTATTATAAAATATTCATTGAATTTTTTGTACCTATTACTGGAGATGAGCTAAACTCTATC
>JAOHCJ010000042.1 GCA_028095445.1 Candidatus Pelagibacter sp. | reverse complement strand
GTGATGACCTAATTCTTCAGGTAGATAAAGTAAGGATTGAGACTACTGACGAAATTAAATTATTGGGATGGTTTCATAAAAAAGATCTTACTTTTAAGACAATCATTTTTTTTCATGGAAATGCTGGATCTTTAGAAAATAGAATTCATAAAATAAATCATTTTAAGGATATGGATATAAATCTTTTAATAATTGCATGGAGAGGCTTTAGTGGAAACCAAGGTAAGCCTTCAGAAAAAGGGTTATATGAAGATGGGCAAAGTGCAATTAAATGGTTAAATAAAAAAGATATTAAAAATGAAAATATAATTATTTATGGAGAGTCTTTAGGGACTGGAGTTGCAACTCATTTAGCTCAAAACAATAATTTTGCTGGTATTGTTCTTGAGTCACCATTTACTTCTATGATTGATGCAGCACAAAATGTGTATCCTTATTTTCCAATCAATCTTTTATTAAAAGACAGATATGAAAATGACAAAAAAATTAAAAATATAAAATCACCGATTTTAATTATGCATGGTAAAGATGATAAGTTAGTCCCTTTTTGGATGGGAAAAAAAATATACGAATTAGCAAATGAGCCAAAATATTCATACTTTCCAAAAAATGATAATCATATGATGGAATATAACAAAGATCTTTTAAAAAGATTAAATTTATTTTTTAAAAGTTTAAATTAGGCCACAATCTCAACAAATAAAATCCAAATTTTATTTTTAAAAAGGTGAGAATGAATAAGATTCTTATAAAATTATTTTTATTAGTTTTAGTGACAAATAATAGTTCAGCAGAAAATCTCAAAACAACTGCAGACGATCTTTTTCATATAGGACAAATGAGATCACATGATAAAAATTTTTCACTTTATTTTAAGACTAGGGAAAAAGCAGTTTTAGCAAGAGGAGAAAATCTTAATTATGTTACAGATTACCCCCAAGATCTTTATATGTATGACTATAAAACAAAAACTTCTTTTCCGCTAATTTCATATGAATGGTTTCCATCTCAAGCTAGATATCTTCTAAATGAATATGACTTTCCCGTTTTCCCTGAAGATTTTGCGTATTATCTTTTAAAAGATAATAACACTCTTATTATGATTAGTGCAGTCAAAAATATAAAGAAAAATTTTAAATTTGATATTACAAGTAAAAAACTAAACAAATATCCTTCTAGTGGTAAATTTGATTTTATAATTTCATCAATAGCAAAAAATTGTGGCCACGCAAATTTAAAAGAAAATTATAAATGTGAGTATTATAAACCTTTGATTTCAAATAATTTGATTAATTAGTTTTTACGAATGCCTCAGCAAATTTTTCTGCATTAAAAATTTGCAAATCATCAATTTTTTCACCAAGACCTAATGCAATTATAGGAAGTTTATACTTTTTAGCTAACGCTAACAAAATACCACCTTTTGCTGTTCCATCTAACTTTGTCATTATCAAACCAGTTAATGGTATGATTTTATTAAATTCTTCAACTTGATTTATAACGTTTTGGCCTGAAGTTGCATCTAAAACTAAAACTACATCATGTGGTGCTTCAGGATCTATTTTTTTTGCCACATTTGCTATTTTTTTATATTCTTCCATTAGATTTTTTTTATTTTGTAACCTACCTGCAGTATCAATTAGAACATGGTTAAAACTGTTTTTCATAGCCGCATCTATAGCCTTATAAGCAACTGAAGCAGGATCTGAGCCTTGAGAAGATTTAATAATTTGAACATCGACTTTATTAGCCCAATTTTCTAATTGTTCTATTGCTGCAGCTCTAAATGTATCACAAGCCGAAAACATAACTTTATTTCCATTAGATTTTAATAATTTTCCCATTTTTCCAATAGTAGTAGTTTTTCCAACACCATTAACACCTGAAACTAAAATTGCGTTAAGTTTTTCTTTTTTATTAAAAAAATTTTTATTTTCTAAAGGTTTCATTAGATTGATTATATAATCTTTTAGAATTATGCTGACTTCTTTCATATTATCTTTTTTTGGGTCAATTTTTTCTTGAGCAATCATCTTTTTAATTTCTTCAGCTGCAGCGAGGCCAACATCTGATTGTATTAAATATTCCTCAACTTGATCCAATGTCTTGTCGTCTATTTCTTTTTTTAGAATTATATTTCGTAATCCAGAGGTGAATGAAGATGAACTTTTCTTAAATCCAATTTTAAATTTATCAAAAATTCCCATTACAATTTAATTTCGATATCATTAATATCTGAAACTGGTCCTTTCATGATAATACTATTATTTTCATTTAAAGAAATTGATAGCTTTCCTAAACTAAATTCTATATCAACTTTTTTTTCTATCAGATTGTTAATATTACCAGCAACAGCCGTTGCACATGCAGCAGTTCCACAAGCTTTTGTCAGCCCAGCACCTCTTTCCCAAACTCTAACTTTTATTAAGTTTTTATTGACAACTTTAGCAAGTGTAACATTACATTTTTCAGGAAAAAATTTATGGTTTTCAATTTCTGGTCCAATTTTTTCTAAATTATAATTTTCGATATTATCTACAAAAAAAATAATATGTGGGTTTCCAACGTTGACTGCTGTCCCCCCAATATGCTCCTTGTTATTTTTATCAGAAATTTTAATATTAAGGTTTTTGGTATTTAAATTTTTAACCAATGGTATCTCGTTCCAATTAGTTTTTGGAACACCAATTTCTGTTTCTACTAGACTGTTTTTTAAAATCTTTGACTTTAATATACCTCCTGAAGTCCAAAGAACTATTTCTTTTTTATTATTTTCTTTTGCTAATAAATCAGCAACACATCTTGTTCCATTTCCACAAGCACCAGAAACACTACCATCTGAATTATAGAACTCCAAACTAGCATCTATTTTGCTATTTTTTTTAATTAAAATTAACTGATCACATCCAATAAAATTTCGATCACATATTTTAATTATTTGGTCTTTACCCAAATCAAAGTCATGGTTTCTTTGATCAATGATTACAAAATCATTACCCAAACCATCCATTTTAAAAGCTTTAATATCCATATGTAGATATTTAACTTATTTATTGACTTTTTGAACCTCTATTATAGGTTGACTGCGTTTCCGCAAAAACGTTAAATTTGCGGTGTCTTTGGAAACAAAGAGATCGACACTAGTCAGCGAGGCTTCGCCCACTAGTGAGATTACTGCTGTGTGTAATAAATATGTTTGAAAACTTAACAAATAAATTCGAAGAAATTTTTTCTTCTTTAAAAAAAGCACCTTCCCTTGATGAAAATCAAGTAGATGAAGGTTTAAGAGGTATTAGGCAAGCTCTTCTAGAGGCTGATGTATCTCTTGATGTAGCTAAAGACTTTATATCAAAAGTTAAACCAAAAGTTTTAGGACAAGAAATAATTCGATCAACTTCACCAGGTGACATGGTAGTAAAAATTGTTTACGACGAACTTGTTAGTTTTTTAGGTGAAAGCAATTCAGATATCAACTTAAATGCAGTTCCACCTGTTCCAATGATGTTAGTAGGTCTCCAGGGTTCCGGTAAAACTACCACTACAGCTAAACTAGCAAAATATTTAGAAAAAAATAAAAGAAAGAAAATTATGATGGTAAGTCTTGACGTCTATAGACCAGCCGCTCAAGAACAATTAAGATCCTTAGGGGAACAAAATAATATTTTAACACTACCAATTATAGAAGGTCAACTACCTGCTGATATTTGTAGAAGAGCAGTAAGTGCTGCAAATCTTAATGGTGCTGAAATAATATTATTTGATACAGCAGGAAGAACTCAAATTGATCTACAAATGATGAGTGAAATTAAACAAATTGAAAGTATTATAAATCCCACAGAAATATTTTTAGTTGCAGACTCATTAACAGGACAAGTTGCAGCAGAAGTTGCAAAAGAATTTAGAAATACTGTGAATTTAACAGGTATTGTCTTAACTAGAGCAGATGGTGATGCAAGAGGAGGAGCTGCTGTTAGTATGAAATTTGTTTCTAAAGTTCCTATCAAATTTTTAGGAGTAGGAGAAAAAATTGATAATTTAGAAGTTTTTCATCCTGACAGAATAGCTAATAGAATTCTTGGGATGGGAGATATTGTTTCTCTTGTAGAAAAAGCTGCAGAAGATCTTGGTGAAGAAAATATAAAAAAAGCAGAAGAAAATTTAAAAAAAGGACAGTTCTCTATGCAGGATTACTTAACTCAATTAAGACAAATGAAAAAAATGGGTGGTATCGAGGGAATAATGTCATTTATGCCAGGAGTTTCAAAGATAAAATCACAAATGGATGCTTCAGGAATAGATGAGAGAATTATTACAACAAATGAAGCAATAATATTATCTATGACAAAAAAAGAAAGAGAGAACCCAAAAGTTATTGACGGTTCTCGAAAAAAAAGAATTGCTAATGGCTCTGGAACAGATGCGGCCACTATCAATAAATTGCTAAAGCAATTTAAAATGATGTCTGAAATGATGAAGAAGATGTCAAAAGGAAACCTGAAGGGTATGTCTGATAAAGGAATACCTCCAGAGCTACTAAATCAACTTAAATAATAAAGGAGAAGAAATGTTAAAACTAAGATTATCAAGAGGTGGAACAAAAAAAAGACCAGTCTACAAAGTAGTCGTTGCAGATAGTCGTTTTGCAAGAGACGGAAGATTTATTGAAAAAGTAGGATACTTTAATCCACTATTACCTAAAGATAAAAAAGAAAGAGTAGGATTGGAAGCAGAAAGAATTAAATATTGGCTAGGTCAAGGTGCTCAACCAACAACTAGAGTTGCAAGAATTTTGGGAGAAAATGAATTAATGCCAATGCCTGCAAATGGTAATAATCC
>JAOHCJ010000041.1 GCA_028095445.1 Candidatus Pelagibacter sp. | reverse complement strand
GATTCTGTTTTGTAATAGCCCAAATAATTTTTTTTAATTTAAATAATTTTTTTGCCTGTTTTGATATTTCTAAATGTCCCTTGTGAGCTGGATCAAAAGAACCTCCTAAAACACCAATCTTAATTTTTTTTGATTTCAATTTATTTTCGAGTTTGACCATTACTACTAACCTCATATTTATATGATATGAGCTGACTTAAACCTACTGGGCCTCTAGGGGGCAGAGTATTTGTTGAAATACCGACCTCACCCCCAAAACCAAACTCACCTCCGTCAGCAAATTGTGTTGATGTATTATGCATTGCTATTGAACTTTTAACATTTTTTAAAAATCTTTTAGCAGTTTTTTTATTTTTCGTAACTATAGAGTCTGTATGCATAGTTCCATATTTATTAATGTGTTTAATTGCTTCTTCACAATTTTTTACAACCTTTACAGATACAGTAGAAGCTAAGTATTCTGTAGACCAGTCTTTTTCCTTGGCGGTATATAAATTACCTTTATAATATTTTCTTATAATATGGTCTCCATAAATTTTACAACCATCAAATTCAAGTCTTCTTAAAAGTGGATTACAAAATTTTTTAACAATTTTTTCATGAATTAAGATTGTTTCTGTAGCACCACAAATACTTGTATTTCTCAATTTGGCATTATGAATAATATTTGAGGACATTTTCAGTTCAGCTTCTTTATCGATAAATGTATGACAAAGGCCTTCAAGGTGACCAATAATGGGTACACTTGAAAATTTTTGAACTCTTCGTACTAAGTTTTTGCCACCCCGTGGTATTATCACATCAATATAAGCCTTCATTTTTGAAAGCATAAAATCAACCATTTTTCTATTTTTAGAATCTACAAATTGAATAAAATTTTCATCAATTTTATTTTCCTTAAGTGCTTTTCGAAACAACTTAACTAAAATTTTATTTGTATTTATTGCCTCTGAACCACCTTTTAAAATTACAGCATTACCAGATTTAAAACATAAACCAGCAACATCAGATGTAACATTTGGCCTACTTTCATATATAATCCCAATGACTCCTATAGGGATAGATACCTTTTTGATATTTAATCCGTTAGGTCTATCCCATTTTTCAAGAGTATTATCAACAGGATCTTTTAGTTTCCCAATTTTATTTATAGAATCCATGATACTAAATAATTTTTTTTGGTTGATAGTTAATCTATTAATTAAGTTTTCCTCTAATCTTTTCTTAACCGCAGATTTTACATCTATTGTATTTGCTTTCAAAATACTGTTTTTTTCTTGATCTAACAATAAAGCATATTTTTTTAAAACTTTATTTTTTAATTTAGTGCTAATTTTTTTAATAGATGCTTTTCTAGCCTTTTGTCCTATTAAATTCATATATCGACTCATTCTATACCTCTACCATATCATCTTTATGGATAACTTCAGATTTAGCAACATATCCTAGTAATTTTTCAATTTCTTTGGAATGGTATCCCATAATTTTTAATATTTCGTCAGATGAAAAAGAACTTAAACCTCTGCCATATTCAATATTTCGTTTGTCTAAAATTTTTATATGATCACCTTTTTTGAAATTACCAGAAACTTTTTTTATTCCAGTTGCTAATAAGCTCTTACCATTTGAAAGTGCTTGTTTAGCACCATCATCAATAAAAATTTCACCTTTGGGCGATATAGAACTGATTATCCATTTTTTTCTGGCATCTAATTTAGAAACTTTTGGTAAGAACCACGTACAGTTATTTTCATCTATTATCTTTTTTATTGGTCTTATTGATAAACCATTTGCTATAGCCATTCTACAACCTGATAGTTGGCAAATTTTTGCTGCATCAATTTTAGTTTTCATTCCTCCCGTTCCATGCGTACTGATACTTTTTGTTGCAATCTTTTCTATATCTTTATCTATATTTTTTATTTCTTTTAATAATTTTGCATTTCTATAAATTTTTGGATTTTGAGTGTAAAGACCATCAACATCAGAGAGCAGTATTAAAGAGTCTGCCCCAGATATTTGTGCAACTCTAGAAGCCAGTCTATCGTTATCACCATACTTAATTTCTGTAGTTGCAATGGTATCGTTTTCATTAACAATCGGTACAAAACCTAATTGAAATAAATTATCAAAAGTTCTTTTAGCATTAATTGATCTTCTTCTTTGTTCAGTATCTTCTAAGGTAAGTAAAATTTGCGATATATTAATTTTCTTTTTAACAAATATTTCTGAAAATAAATTCATAAGCTCTATTTGTCCAATTGATGCAACTGCTTGGCTTTTATCAATTTTAAGATTTTTTTTGTTTAGACCTAATTTTTTACAACCCATTGCTATTGCTCCTGAGCTTACAATGATAATTTTTTTATTTTGTTTGATTTGTTCTTGAATATCTTTAGCAAATTCAGAAAGCCATTTTTTTCGGATTTTTTTATTGTCGTCTATTAGTAAAGATGAACCGATTTTAATTACTATTATTTTAGATTCTTTAAGATACATATGAAAGTAATTTTGCTTTAATTTTTGAAATAGACTCTTTATCTAATGTTGAAAGAGTTGTTACTTCTGATTTTTTATTTTTAGAGAAGTTATTCACAATTTTTTTTACTTCGTATTCATCTAATAAATCAGTTTTATTTAATACAATTATTTCTTTTTTATTAAGTATCTCTTTACTGTAGCTACCTAGTTCTTTTTTAACTTGCAAGTATGCATTTTCAATATCTTCATTTGTAATATCTATTAAATGCATCAAGGTTTTACATCTTTCTATGTGTTTTAAAAATTGAATTCCAAGACCGATTCCTACATGTGCACCCTCAACCAATCCAGGAATATCTGCTAAAGTTATTTCTTTGTCGTCGTAAGTTGCAACACCAAGGTTTGGATTTAATGTTGTAAATTTATAATTTGCTATTTTTGGTGTAGCATTTGTAATAGCTGCTAATAAACTTGACTTACCAGCATTAGGTAACCCTACAATCCCAATATCTGCAATAGTTTTTAATTGTAGCCAGATTGTATATTCTTCACCTAGTGTACCCTTTGTAAATTTTTTTGGAGCTCTATTAGTGGAACTTTTAAATCTAGTATTTCCGAGGCCACCCTTGCCACCATTGGCTACTGCAAATTCTTCCCCTTCTTTTTTAAAATCATATATTAAAGTTTTATTATCTTCTTCAAAAACCTGAGTGCCAATTGGCACTTTTAAAAATAAATCTTTTCCTCCACGACCAGTACGATTTTGTCCTGAGCCATTTTCGCCTCTCTCAGCCTTATGATGTTGTTGAAATCTATAATCAATAAGAGTGTTCAAATTTCTTTCTGATCTTAATAGTATGGAGCCACCTTTACCACCATCTCCACCATCAGGTCCACCATATTCAATAAATTTTTCTCTCCGAAAGCTTGGAGATCCGTGACCACCACTGCCAGCTTTAACATAAATTTTAACTTGATCTAGAAACTTCATAATACAACTTTTTGTTTTAGTTGTACTACTAATTCGGTTTTACGGAAACGAATGTTCTGTCTGACTTACCTTTTTTAAATACCACTTTTCCTTCAACGATAGAAAAAATCGAATGATCTTTGCCCATTCCTACGTTTTCACCAGGAAAAATTTTTGTACCTCTTTGTCTAACAATTATGTTTCCAGGAATTACTACTTCACCACCATACTTTTTAACACCTAGTCTACGACCAGCACTATCTCGTCCATTTCTTGATGATCCACCTGCTTTTTTTGTTGCCATAATTTACCTAGTTTATTTACTTACCACTTTAGCGTCTACTTTTTTTTTAGTCACCATTTTAGACTCTATTTTTTCACTTTTCTTTGTAGGTTTTGATATTTTTTCTGCTTCAGATAAAATCTTACCTTCTTTTGAAAAAATTTTATTAATTCTTATTAACGAGTACTGTTGTCTGTGGCCATTTTTTCTTCTTGAATTTTGTCTTCTTCTTTTTTTGAAAATTAGAATTGTTCTATTTTTACCGTTTTCCACAAGGTTAGCTTCAACTTTTGCCCCCTCAACTATAGGTGCCCCAACTTCTATAGTTTTGTCATCTCCATACGCCAAGATTTCTTTAAATTCTATTTTTGCCTCAGACTTTGACTCTCCTAATCTTTCAATTTTAAGAATTTCTCCAGCCTTTACTTTATATTGTTTTCCACCTGATTGTATTATTGCGTATGACATTGTTTAATCTAATTTTTATAGACAGCAATATAGTCTCGAGCTTATTATAGTCAAGAGCGAATAAGCTAGAAATTATCCTTTAAATCTCTTAATTTTATAAAAGTTTCTATATTGTTTGATCTAAGGAAAATATTGCACTCTAATTCATCCTCAATAGTTGAAGGAATAGTAGGCAGACCATCTTTTAACTTTAAATTGATATTATCTATTTTGGCTTTAAGTTTCTCATTATTTTTATCATGAGTAATACAAAATCTTGAATTTTGTTTGGTATATTCATGGCCACAAAAAACCTTAGTTTCTTTTGGTAAAGCCTTCAATTTTTTTAATGAGTTAAACATTTGAGAATATGTTCCCTCAAAAATTCTACCACAACCTAACGAAAAAAGTGTATCTCCAGTAAAAACAGAATCTTCCTTATAAAAATAGTAGCATATGTGACCAAGAGTATGTCCAGGAATATGTATTATTTTTGCTTCAAAGTTTTCATATATCCAAGTTTCATGGTCACTAACCAATATATCTATTTCAGGAATTCTTTCTTTATCTTCTTTAAATCCAATAACATTTGCAGAATATCTTTCCTTTAATTTTTTGTTACCACCAACATGGTCGTAATGATGATGTGTATTTAATATAAATTTTAGATCGATTTTTTTATTTTCTAAATATTCAATGATAGGATCGG
>JAOHCJ010000040.1 GCA_028095445.1 Candidatus Pelagibacter sp. | reverse complement strand
TAAATGCTAAATGCTTGATTTACTTTTATTTTAGCTTATAAGCAGACCACTTTCTCAATAAAATTATTGTTTATTCAATAGATTTGTGAGGATTATTGGGCTTTTTAAACCCAATTAGCTATTTAAAAAGTAAAAATTTAAGAAGAGAAGTGTGGACGGTTAAGGTTACCAAAATTTGTCGTACACACTTCAAAATTATATAAATTTTATTCTTAGAATTTATATAGAAGCTAGTGTGCGCCGTTTTTAAACTTGAGAGTTTGATCATGGCTCAGAACGTACGCTGGCGGCACGCCTAACACATGCAAGTCGAACGAAGTAGCAATACTTAGTGGCAGACGGGTGAGTAACATGTAGGTATCTGCCCTTTGGCCTGGAATAACACGAGGAAACTTGTGCTAATACCGGATAAGTCTTTACGGAGAAAGCTTTATGCACCATTGGATGAGCCTGCACTTGATTAGTTTGTTGGTAGGGTAATGGCCTACCAAGACTATGATCAATAGCTGATTTGAGAGGATGATCAGCCACATTGGGACTGAGACACGGCCCAAACTCCTACGGGAGGCAGCAGTGGGGAATCTTGCACAATGGAGGAAACTCTGATGCAGCGATGCCGCGTGAGTGAAGAAGGCCCTTGGGTTGTAAAGCTCTTTCGTCGGGGAAGAAAATGACTGTACCCGAATAAGAAGGTCCGGCTAACTTCGTGCCAGCAGCCGCGGTAATACGAAGGGACCTAGCGTAGTTCGGAATTACTGGGCTTAAAGAGTTCGTAGGTGGTTGAAAAAGTTGGTGGTGAAATCCCAGAGCTTAACTCTGGAACTGCCATCAAAACTTTTCAGCTAGAGTATGATAGAGGAAAGCAGAATTTCTAGTGTAGAGGTGAAATTCGTAGATATTAGAAAGAATACCAATTGCGAAGGCAGCTTTCTGGATCATTACTGACACTGAGGAACGAAAGCATGGGTAGCGAAGAGGATTAGATACCCTCGTAGTCCATGCCGTAAACGATGTGTGTTAGACGTTGGAAATTTATTTTCAGTGTCGCAGCGAAAGCGATAAACACACCGCCTGGGGAGTACGACCGCAAGGTTAAAACTCAAATGAATTGACGGGGACCCGCACAAGTAGTGGAGCATGTGGTTTAATTCGAAGATACGCGCAGAACCTTACCAACACTTGACATGTTCGTCGCGACTCTAAGAGATTAGAGTTTTCGGTTCGGCCGGACGAAACACAGGTGCTGCATGGCTGTCGTCAGCTCGTGTCGTGAGATGTTGGGTTAAGTCCCGCAACGAGCGCAACCCTCACTTTTAGTTGCCATCATTAAGTTGGGCACTCTGAAAGAACTGCCAGTGATAAGCTGGAGGAAGGTGGGGATGACGTCAAGTCCTCATGGCCCTTACGTGTTGGGCTACACACGTGCTACAATGGTATCTACAACAGGAAGCAAAACGGCAACGTTAAGCAAATCCCGAAAAGATACCTCAGTTCGGATTGCACTCTGCAACTCGAGTGCATGAAGCTGGAATTACTAGTAATCGTGGATCAGCGTGCCACGGTGAATGCGTTCCCGGGTCTTGTACACACCGCCCGTCACACCATGGGAGTTGGTTCTACCTTAAGGCAAGGTTTTAAACCCTTGACCACGGTATAGTCAGCGACTGGGGTGAAGTCGTAACAAGGTAGCCGTAGGGGAACCTGCGGCTGGATTACCTCCTTTCTAAGGATGAATGAAAGTAAAATTTCATTCTAAATAATATACATCGGTAATGTTGACCGTCCTCATTTCTCTTCTTAAAGTAATGTTTCCTTCTTGTAGGGCCGGTAGCTCAGTTGGTTAGAGCACACCCTTGATAAGGGTGGGGTCGAAAGTTCGAGTCTTTCTCGGCCCACCATACTTAACTGGGGGATTAGCTCAGCTGGGAGAGCGCCTGATTTGCATTCAGGAGGTCAGCGGTTCGATCCCGCTATCCTCCACCAGGAAACATTTAGTTATTAAAATAGTAAATAAAAATAATTTATATCAATATCTATATCCGAACATTAATTTTGTTATTAGTTAATGTTCAAAATAAAAATTTGATCACAACACAGAAAATTTTTTTCTGTGCATAAATCAAGCGTTTAAGGGCGTGTGGCGGATGCCTTGGCACTGAAAGCCGATGAAGGACGTGATATACTGCGATAAGTTTCGGGGAGCTGTATGTAAGTTTTGATCCGAAAATTTCCGAATGGGGAAACCCACCACTTTATGTGGTACTTTAAACTGAATACATAGGTTTAAAGAGACAACCTGGAGAACTGAAACATCTTAGTAACCAGAGGAATAGAAATCAATTGAGATTCCGTTAGTAGTGGCGAGCGAACGCGGACTAGGCCAGTAATTTTATTAAAAAAATTTGAATAGTTTGGAAAAACTAACCACAGAGGGTGATAGTCCCGTATGAGTAATGTTTAATCAAATTCTTGAGTAAAGCGGGACACGAGAAATCCTGCTCGAATACAGGGGGACCACCCTCTAAGCCTAAATACTCTTCAGTGACCGATAGTGAACTAGTACCGTGAGGGAAAGGTGAAAAGAACCCCTATTAGGGGAGTGAAATAGAACCTGAAACCGCATGCCTACAATCAGTCCGAGCCCTTTTTAGGGTGAGGGCGTACCTTTTGTATAATGGGTCAGTGACTTAATTTATTAAGCAAGCTTAAGCCATCTAGGTGTAGGCGTAGCGAAAGCAAGTCTTAATAGGGCGATTAGTTTAATGAATTAGACCCGAAAACGAATGAGCTTACCATGAGCAGGTTGAAAGTTGGGTAACACCAACCGGAGGACCGAACCAGTTGACGTTGAAAAGTCTTTGGATGACTTGTGGTAAGGGGTGAAAGGCCAACCAAATTCGTAGATAGCTGGTTTTCCGCGAAAACTATTTAGGTAGTGCGTTGAATAAATAGATGTTTAGAGGTAGAGCACTAAATGGGCTAGGGGGAAGAGATTCTTACCAAACCTAATAAAACTCCGAATGCTAGACATTGTTCTTCAGCAGACAGACTGTGGGTGCTAAGGTCCATGGTCGAGAGGGAAAGAGCCCAGACCACCAGATAAGGTCCCAAAATCATGATTAAGTGTGAAAGGATGTGGAAATTCCTTAACAGCCGGGAGGTTGGCTTAGAAGCAGCCATCCTTTAAAGATAGCGTAACAGCTCACCGGTCTAATAGAGTTTCTGCGCCGAAGATGTAACGGGGCTAAAATCATGTACCGAATCTGTGGCTTTGCAAAATTTTCGAATTTTGTAAGGGGTAGCGGAACGTTCTGTAAGCCTGCGAAGGGATACCCGTGAGGGATCCTGGAGGTATCAGAAGTGCGAATGCTGACATAAGTAACGATAAACGAAGTGAAAAACTTCGTCGCCGAAAATCTAAGGGTTTCTATGCAAGGTTAATCCGCGTAGAGTTAGTCGGCACCTAAGGCGAGGGCGAAAGCCGTAGTCGATGGAAACAAGGTTAATATTCCTTGACCAGATGGTAGTGACGGATTTCGTAAGTTGTGAGTTCTTAATGGATTGAACTTGCTGCGAAGAAGTCCCAAGAAATAGCTCCATCATAAGACCGTACCCGAAACCGACACAGGTAGATTAATAGAGTATATTTAGGCGCTTGAGAGAATGATGTTGAAGGAACTCGGCAAAATGCTTCCGTAACTTCGGGATAAGGAAGACCTTTTTGTAGGCAACTATGAAAGGGTGGCACAAGCCAGGGAGAAGCGACTGTTTATCAAAAACACAGGGCTCTGCTAACACGTAAGTGGATGTATAGGGTCTGACGCCTGCCCGGTGCTGGAAGGTTAATGCGGTTGGTGCAAGCTAACTTCTGAAGCCCCAGTAAACGGCGGCCGTAACTATAACGGTCCTAAGGTAGCGAAATTCCTTGTCGGGTAAGTTCCGACCTGCATGAATGGCGTAACGATTTCTCCGCTGTCTCCAACATCAACTCAGTGAAATTGAATTCTCCGTGAAGATGCGGAGTTCGCGTAGTTAGACGGAAAGACCCCGTGCACCTTTACTGCAACTTTACATTGGTATTAGGAAAAACATATTTAGTATAGGAGGGAGACTTTGAAGCAGAAGCGTTAGCTTTTGTGGAGTCACCAGTGAAATACCTCTTTTGTTTTTCTTGGTATCTAACCGATAGCCGTCATCCGGCATCGAGACATTGTATGGTGGGTAGTTTGACTGGGGCGGTCGCCTCCCAAATAGTAACGGAGGCGTGCGAAGGTAGGCTCAGAACGGTCAGAAATCGTTCGTAGAGTGCAATGGCATAAGCCTGCCTGACTGTGAGACTGACAAGTCGAGCAGAGACGAAAGTCGGTCATAGTGATCCGGTGGTTCTGAGTGGAAGGGCCATCGCTCAACGGATAAAAGGTACGCCGGGGATAACAGGCTGATACTGCCCAAGAGCTCATATCGACGGCAGTGTTTGGCACCTCGATGTCGGCTCATCACATCCTGGGGCTGGAGCAGGTCCCAAGGGTTTGGCTGTTCGCCAATTAAAGTGGTACGTGAGCTGGGTTCAGAACGTCGTGAGACAGTTCGGTCCCTATCTGCTATGCGTGTAGAAGAATTGAGAGGAGTTGACCCTAGTACGAGAGGACCGGGTTGAACATACCACTGGTGGACCTGTTGTAGCGCCAGCTGCAGTGCAGGGTAGCTAAGTATGGAAGAGATAACTGCTGAAAGCATCTAAGCGGGAAACTCACCTCAAAACTAGTTCTTCCTATAGAGCCGTGGTAGACCACCACGTTGATAGGCTGGATGTGGAAGCGCAGTAATGCGTGTAGCTGACCAGTACTAATAGCTCAATTGGCTTGATTTATGCACTGAAAAAAATTTTTATATTGATTTAGATAAAGTTTATAAAATTAATATTTTATTTATTAATTTTTCATCTTAATTCTTATTGTTTTTAATTACAAAACCACAACATATTGTTGTTGGCAATTAATATACCACAAGTATGTCATATTTTTTCTTTACTGTTCAATATTTGAACATAATATTTGTTCAATATTTGAACATAAATGAAAGATAACCAAGATCACTTTGAAGTATTAAGAAAAATACAAAAAAATCCCGACTCGACTCAGAGAGAATTAGCTTACGAATTAGGATTTAGTTTGGGCAAACTTAATTATTGTCTGACAGCATTAAAAAACAAAGGACTTGTTAAGATTAATAATTTTAAAAAGAACCCTAACAAAATTGGATATATTTATTCTCTTACACCAAAAGGGATTTCATTAAAAACAAAACTTACATTAAAT